>JBBSTQ010000588.1:0-1528 GCA_038235745.1 Sphingobacteriales bacterium | reverse complement strand
CGGCCCTTTACGGGCAACAATTTGCTGGACAGACCCTGAAGGAACGGTACTCCCAGATGGAACAATCAACAACAGAAATCCTAAACTCATTAATGATTTAGATCTTAGATTGATTAAAGAAGCAACAACTTACTTCCCTTTTACTTTAAATCCATTAAGCCCGGCGTCTGCAGCCACCACCGCAGATAATTTGGCGGATAATGTGGAGCAAGTTTACATCACCAACGCAACGCCAGGGCAAACTTACACGCTGAGGGTTTCACATAAAGGAACTTTAACAAAAGGGCCACAAAATTATTCGATCATTGTTTCCGGAGTTGGAGGGCAATTGTATTGTAGCTCTGCCCCTACTGCTAATACCGATGCAATTATTGAGAAAGTTAAAATTGGGAGTATCAATAATACCGTCCCAACCGGTTGCAGAACCTACAGCGACTTTACCAATTTAAGTACAGATTTGGAAGAAGGCAAAACCATTCCTTTTTCGATTGATTTAGGCACATGTGGTGCAAATCAGGATAAAATAGCAGGCATATTTGCCGATTGGAATAGTGATGGCGATTTTGAAGATGCTAATGAGTTGCTTGCAAAATCCGCAGTGTTTAATGGCAATGGAACGTTTAATGGTAGTTTTGTTATCCCCGAAGGTGTAATTGCAGGCAATATTAGTCTGTTGCGTGTGGTATTAAACCAAACGAACAACCCAGCAGAAGTTTTACCTTGCGGTGCTTATGCTAAAGGCGAAACTCAGGATTATAAAATCCGTTTTATAAAATCTACCACAGATGTTGGTGTTATCGCAATCAATGACCAATTGGATAATTTATGCGCTGCAACGACTAAAAACTTCTCCGTTAAAATTAAAAACTTCGGTAGTGCAACGCTATCAGACATTCCGGTAACGCTTACACTCTCTAGCAACAGCACAGTTTTAAAAACCGTAACCGAAAATTTTACAGGTTCTTTGGCGCCAAATGCTGAAGTTGATTTTACGCTATCGGCTAATTTCGACTTACAAATTAACAGCGCCTATACGTTAGATGCCAAAACGGTTTACACACAAGATTTAATAGCGAAAAACAATTCCACAAGTAAATCCTTTACCACCACAAGTCCGCAAAACCCCGCGGATTTAAGCGTTTCAACCTGTGACAATGCCGCTGGTTATTATCAGTTAAATGGCAATGGCGATGGTACTATATTTTGGTACGAAGCAGCCAATTCAACGCTTCCTTTTCAAGTGGGCAACAACACCTTTACAGATAAAGTGCCTGTCAGCAACACCTTTTATGCAGGTTTAAATGACTTTAAAGGATATTTAGGTGCAAAAAATAAAAAGGTTTATTCTGGTGGCAATTACTCTGGAAACTTTGGCCCTAAGCCAATCATCAGCGTAAAAGCCCCAATGGTTTTGGATAGTGCGCTTTTGTACATCAGCCAAAGCGGAAAACTGACTTTCACTGTAGAAACAAGCAATGGCGTTGTTTTGAGTTCAAAAACCATTAACGTACAACGTACAAAAACCACT
>JBBSTQ010000587.1:0-1550 GCA_038235745.1 Sphingobacteriales bacterium | reverse complement strand
TTGCCGAGCCTTCATCGCTTATGGCATAACCTAAGCCAAAGTTATTGTCTATTATCTTTTTACCGTCAAAAAAAGCTGCATTGGATCCACTTCCAACAATGGCTACAATCCCTGCCTTATCGTCGCAACTTACCTTTCCGGCTGCATCTAAATCATGCTCCACAAAAACCTTACTAAACTTAAAGAAGTTGCTTAAACCGTTTTTGATAATTGCTTTTCGTTCCTTAGACGATGCGCCTGCACCAAAAAAATAAATTTTCTTGATCGCTTCTGCATGGTTTATGAGTTTTGTGTTTTTGTTTAGTAGTTGATTAATGAATTTTTCATCATTAAAAAAAGGATTGATACCGTTTGTACGAACCTCAATAACCTCTTTTTTATCAACCAATCTCCAATTAGAATAACGGGAGCCACTATACACAATTGCAATCATAAACTTACGCTAATACAACCGACATTTCCATTAAATCTGCCTCTAATTTAAACTCATGTCCACTTAAAGCCTCAACAATATCAGTTAAAATAATTTTGTTTCCTCTTAAGCCCACAGTTTTACGGTTTTCGCCATTGGCCAAGGCTTTTACAGCAGCAAAACCCATGCGGCTACCTAATACACGATCAAAAGCGCTTGGACTACCGCCCCGTTGCAAGTGACCCAAAATAGTGACTTTTGTATCGTAAAAATTAAAAACCTCTTTGACTTTTTTTGCCACGTTAAATGCACCTCCGCTTTTATCGCCTTCCGAAACAATCACAATTGCTGATGACTTATTTTTTGCTGCGCCAGCTTTTAAGGTTTCAATCAATTCTTCAATACTCGTGTCCTTTTCCGGAAGCATAATAGCCTCAGCACCTGCTCCAATTCCTGCTCTTAAAGCGATGCAACCGGCGTCTCTGCCCATTACTTCTACAAAAAACAATCGAGCATGTGACTCGGCAGTATCTCTAATTTTGTCGATAGCCTCAATAACTGTATTGGTTGCGGTATCAAACCCTAGTGTGTAATCGGAGCCGAATAAATCATTGTCGATAGTTCCAGGAACACCAATTACTTTGATGTCATATTCTGAAGAAAAAAGCTCTGCTCCAGTAAAAGTACCATCGCCGCCAATGGCAACCAATGCATCAATATTGTTCTTTTTTAAATTTTCGTAGGCTATTTGTCTTCCTTCCGGATTTCTAAAGTCTAAACAGCGAGCGGTCTTTAAAATAGTACCTCCTAACTGTAAGATATTGCTTACCGAATAGCTTGTCATATCAACAATATTATTGTCAATCATGCCTTGGTAACCCTGCTGTATTCCAGCAACTTCGTAGCCTAAATGTAAACCTGTTCGTACAACTGCTCTTATGCAAGGGTTCATTCCAGGTGCATCTCCTCCAGATGTAAAAACAGCTATTTTTTTGAGTTCTGACATATATTATTGTGGCTCGAAATTTAGAATTACTAATATAGGGTGTATTTTTTACACTAAGCAAGTTTTTGTCGATTATTTTTTTCAACTTTGCGTTAGATTGCATTTAAATTATAGCTTTATATCTTGGAAAAT
>JBBSTQ010000586.1:0-1570 GCA_038235745.1 Sphingobacteriales bacterium | reverse complement strand
ATTTTAATTATTGAAGACGAAGCACAGTTGGCGAAAGATATTTCTGATTATCTGTCCAACGAAAATTATAAGTGCGAAATTGCCAATACCTACGAAAAAGCAAAAGAGAAAACCGCTCTTTACAGTTACGACTGCATCCTTTTAGATCTAATGTTGCCCAATAGTAAAGATGGGTTAACGCTTTTAGAGAACTTTGATGAAAACACCAGAGAAAACGGAATCATTATAATTTCGGCAAAAAACTCGCTAGAAGATAAGATTAAAGGCCTTAAGATAGGTGCAGATGATTACCTGGCAAAACCTTTTCACTTAGCTGAACTTTCTGCCAGAATTTATTCATTAGTTCGGCGAAAACAGTTTGACAACAAAAATGCCATCGAGCAAGATGAACTACAAATTGATTTATTGGCAAAATCTGTTTCCGTAAATTCGAACGAGTTGGTTTTAACCAGAAAAGAATATGAGCTGTTACTGCTGTTTATCGGTAATAAAAACAAAGTGATTTCTAAAAGTGCAATTGCAGAGCATTTATCTGGCGATATAGCCGACATGTTTGAAAACCAAGATTTTGTGTATGCGCACATCAAAAATTTAAAGAGAAAGCTTAATGAAAAGGGTTGTAAGCCTTATTTAAAAACTATTTACGGAATTGGGTACAAATGGGAAGTAAAATAAAACTGCTTGATAGGCCACTAAAAACCTTCATTTTGTACGCATTGCTGGTTTTGTGTTTGAGTGTGCCCGCTTATTTTTTAGTGATTGATCATATATGGCTTAGCGAGCTGGACGAACATAATGAAGTCACAAAAAATGAACTGCTGTATTCGTTTAAAAAATCTAACTATACAGAAGACGAGCTGTCAAAAACTTTAACACTTTACAACAAATTACAGCCCAGTAACACCATTACTAAATCAGCTATTTCTGTTGCAAAACCCGATAGCACTTACACTAAACTAAGCTTAAACAAGTTTTCTGTAAAGGAAGATTATAATAGGTTTAGGGTATTAGAAACACACTTTTTAATACACGGACAACCTTACCAAGCAACCATACAAACCAATTTTGAAGAAACAGACGAAACCTTAATCGCTATTAGCTTAGTAACCACCTTGTTTTTTGGATTGTTGGTTTTTGGCTTCATCCTCCTGAACAAAAATATCTCAAAAAAGATATGGCAACCTTTTCAAGACACGCTTTACCGCCTCAAGCATTTCGATCTAAATAACAAGCAGGAAATCGAATTTATTCCCACCGAGATTAAAGAGTTTGAGCAACTTCATGTAGAACTAATAAAATTGATGAAAAGAAACGTTTTGGTTTACGAACAGCAGAAAATATTCTTAGAAAATGCATCCCATGAACTACAAACGCCTTTAGCTGTGTTAAAATCAAAAACAGATTCGTTGTTGCAAACCGACCAATTGACAAAGCAACAATTGGAAATCATCAATGAAATGAATATTCCGCTCTCAAGAGCTTCAAGAATAAATAAAAATTTGCTTCTCTTGGCTAAAATTGGCAACCAAAGCTTTGAGGATGATGAAATCATAGATTTACAACATCTTTT
>JBBSTQ010000585.1:0-1579 GCA_038235745.1 Sphingobacteriales bacterium | reverse complement strand
TTGAAGCACTACAAGCGGATAAAAACAACACAGTTAATAGGTAAGCGGTACATTTTAATGTAAATTTCATAATCGTCTAAATTTTAAAAATGGTTGAGGTTTAAAGGTTTTATTAATTGAGTTTGATGGACAAACGTGACATAAAAAATTCAAAAAACTAATAATATGATTTATAGAGGTTTAGCTAGATTCACTAGCAATTGCTAAAGTACAGATAGACAAACGGAAAAGTGTCCTGAACTGTCCTGCTATATTTAAAATAAAACCACCAAAAATTTTACATTTTGGTGGTTGCCGAAATTCTATCCGTTCAAACGCCTACGCAGTTTCGTTCAGTTACCTCAACTCAAGCAACATCTCAATCGGCGGATAAATTAGCGCTTCCATCGGGCTCAGTTTTTGGTAAGCCTTAATCTTTGGGTCTATCAAAGCAACTCCAAAAACGGTAGAAGCCTTTGAAAATAGTGGTAGCATATATTCTTCAATTGCTTTGTCTGCACCGCCTAGAGTAATTTGTTTTTTAGGCCAGTCTTGCTGGTTTAAAACGTAAGGGACTAAATAAGCGTATGCTTTTTTAAGGCTTCGCCCGTCTGCAGATTCATATTGCCATAAATCTATTCCCAACTTTCTGCCCAACATGGTTAACTCCGTTAACAACCATAAATTACCGGCAGTATAACTCACAGATTTAGTTCTGCCCATCTCTTTAGGCTGTACTCCTTCGGGTGTAATCTGGTCTGCTATGCGAGATAGCTTAGCATCTTCAACAACAGCTTTCGCTCTGTCGTTTTCGCCGAAGTACATCATCAAACCAATCACTTGGCAGTTATAATAATTCGCATGGTTTTGCCCAGTAAAGTTGGTGGAAATTGCCATCTCATCTGTCGTTAACCAAGTGAGGTATTTTTTCAACCAATCATTCATCCCGCTTTTCACATCAGCGGGCAATATGTCATCGTTATCAAACATTTGTAAAGCAGTTATAACGCTTTGTTGTGGTTTCCATTCATGGACTCCCGCCTTTCGGCCAACGGCAATACCAGGAAAGGCTTGGCCAAAATTCATATTTGGATTGACTCTTGTTTCAGGATTTAAGTACCAAATTCTAATCAATTCAATTGCTTTGTCGGCATACTTTTTATCATCAGAAAAGTAGTACGACCACAGTAGATTATCGATCGCAGCGAAAAAAGCTGTTTTTCTGTTATTGTCTGTATCGTTACCACGCGAAACTGGATTAATAATTCCATCTCGAGCTTTCCAAGGCATACCGTCTGCTTTTGTCGTATCTGGCCAAGCATAGGGTGCGTAAGTCATATAATCATGTTTGTCTCCACTGGCTGGGAGTTGTGTTTTGTTAGTTACCGGATCGGCAACGTAGTTTAAAGCTTCGTTTCCCGCCTTGATGACTTCCTGATAATTTTTTGAAAAATATGGGTCTTTTGCTTTGATTTTAGATTTTACTAACTTTAAGTGAGCTTCATTGTAATAAATTAAGTCTGTTTTGGCTTTGGCTTTCGCCGATGCCGGTTTTATGCTTGAACAACCGCCTGTTATTAAAAAAAAAGGCAATATGAGC
>JBBSTQ010000584.1:0-1592 GCA_038235745.1 Sphingobacteriales bacterium | reverse complement strand
CGGTGGCGGGTTTCCAGATTTAAAAATCGGAGATGATATCACAGCAAAAATCAAAGAAGGATTAGAGAACTTTAGCAATAAAGTGGCTTCAATTTCTAATTCGGCAGATGCTACAATTGCAACTAGCGAATTCGCAGCAAATGTTAAAACTGCCTCAAGCAAAGCATCTGGTCTAAGCACAGCGTTTGATCAAGCAACTGCTGGGGTGTCTTCAATTGCTTCTGCATCAGAAGGTTCAAAAGAATACAACAACCAAATCAATAATTTGGGAAAAAATATATCAGCATTAAACGCAGTTTACGAGTTAGAACTTCAAGATTCAAGCGCACACTTAAAATCTATGAATAAGTTTTACTCAAACCTTTCTCAAACCATGTCTAACTTTAATGATTCCATGGACGATTCAAAACAGTTTAAGGAAGAGGTTGGAAGACTATCTAAAAACTTATCAAGTTTAAATGCAGTTTATGGCAACATGCTATCTGCAATGAATCAGCCAAGAGCTTAATCATTAATATTTAATTTAAAAAACGATTTAAAAATTAAGATATGGCAGGCGGTAAGGAAACCCCAAGGCAAAAAATGATTGGTATTATGTACCTGGTGTTAATGGCAATGTTAGCACTAAACGTAAGTAATACCGTATTGGATGCTTTTAAAACAGTAAGAGATGGGTTAGAGAAGAGTAATGATAACATGAACGATCGTTTAAAGTTTATCATGAATCTTTTTAAGAACTATTATGATAACGCTCCAAAAAAAGCGGAAGAAAATTATAACAAAGCCTTGGAGGCTAAGAAAGTAGGCGACGGCATAGTTGCTGACATTGAGAAGGTTAAACAGGACTTAATTACCTTGACAGATGGTTTATTAGAGAATGGTGATTTAAAAAAGCGGGACAATTTAGGCGTGTCTTACAAAGAATTGGTACAAAATAAAAAGGGAGACGTACTACAAAAGAAGATTGAAGATGCGGCCAAAAAGATGGCTAGTTTAATTGGGCAGACTCCAAAAGGTATTGGTTTAGAGCTAGAATGGCCAAAAATTAATCCTGGCACAAAAGCGGAACAAAGCTGGTCTAATTATAATTTTGGCGAGGGAAAACCCTTAACTTCAACCATCACATTGCTGTCTAAGTTTCAAAATGATGCAAAGAATGCGGAGGCTTACGTAATCAATAAGTTATACCAGGAAACTACTGGTGGTGGTGTTGTTGACTCTTATAGAGCAGTTGCGGTAGCAAAAAGTAGTTATATTTTGGCCGGTCAAACTTACGAGGCTGATGTGTTTTTGACAGCAGGAAGTTCTAGCATTCCAATTACTGCTACGGTAAATGGTTCGGCATTACCTAATACGGATGGAGTTGGGAAGTACAAATCTGGCGGAACAAAAGAGGGTATTTACAAATGGACTGGTACAGTGTCTTTTAAAGACCCAACAACTGGCGAAATAAAATCATTTACTACAGACCCTATTGAGTATCAGGTTGCAAAACCTTCTGCAGTAGTTTCTCCGGATAAAATGAACGTGTTTTACAAAGGTGTAGTAAACCCGGTGTCGGTTTCTGCTCCTGGTATTGCAAAAGAAAAATT
>JBBSTQ010000583.1:0-1603 GCA_038235745.1 Sphingobacteriales bacterium | reverse complement strand
TAGGCATAGATGCCTCTGGTCCAATTCTGAAATTATTTCTTGAACGCTCGGTTTGTGCTCCCCAGTATTTTTCTGCCGGAACTTTAACCTCGCCCATGGTATCATGTTCTATTCTGTATTCCATTTGTTTGCTTTTTGTTACGGTTGCAAAATTAGTGTTTTTGCAAGTGAAAGCCCAATTATTGATACGAAATGTGCAAAACTCTGTTTGTTTTTTTAGAAGGATAATTTCTAATTTCGGCGCTCGTTTATACTACTTGAAAAACATAATGATTAAGATACGTCCGTTCCATTTTTTGCTGATTGCTGGTTTTATTATCAGCGCCTGTTCTACCCCTGCCTCTAAAGAAAAAAAAGCGCAAAAAAAGATAGATGATACTGCCAAGAACGACAGCTTATCTCTGATTTTTGATGCGGCCAAAAACAACAAAAAGCTGGATGAATATTTTAATGAAATCCACCGCAAACGGAATTATAACGGAAACGTTCTGATTGCCAAAAAAGGGAAAATCATTTATGAAGGTACATTTGGCTGGGCCGATTACTTGCACCGCGACTCTTTAAAAATAAATTCTATATTTCAGTTAGCCTCCGTTTCAAAACCGATGACTGCAACCGCAGTGCTGATGCTAATGGAGCAAGGAAAGCTAAAAATTTCTCAAACGGTAGATGAATTTTTTCCGGAATTCCCGTACAAAGGAATTACGGTAGAAATGTTGCTTTCACACCGTTCTGGTTTAAACAACTACGTTTACTTTACGGATGGTATTTGGAAAGAAAAGTATAAGGGCATGACTAATTTAGATGTGATTAAGCTTTACGCTGAGCACAAACCTGCACCTTACTTTCCGCCTAATAGGCAGTTCCATTACAACAATACCAACTTTATGTTGCTATCCGCTATTGTTGCAAAAGTAAGCGGGATGGAGTTTGAAGATTTTATGCAACAGAACATTTTTAAACCTTCTGGTATGAGAAACACTGCTGTTTTATCTACGGCAAAATATGAGAAAATCCCTGTCGATGTTGTAGGGCATGATCGTGTTTGGCGTCGCTCCGTTCGTCAGGATTTTTTAGATGGCGTTACGGGCGATAAAGGTGTTTATTCTACCGTTGAAGATTTGTTTTTGTTTGACCGAGCTTTGCGTGATGGCAGACTGTTAACTCAGACGAGTTTAGATTCTGCTTACACGCCACACAGCGAATTAAGAAACAATTATTTTGGTTATGGCCTAGGCTGGCGAATGTATGTTGACTCTGCGAAAACCGAAAAAGTAATTTACCATACCGGCTGGTGGCATGGGTTTAGGCATATTTATTTACGAGATATGAAACGTGATATTACGATTGTGATTTTAAGCAATTTGGTAAACGGAAGCATCAACCAAATTGATGATGTTTACAAGATTTTAGGAATGCCCGTGGTAAGAAGAGGCGCTGGAAGTGATGATGATTAGGTTTTTTTAGTGTAAACCAAACCGTCATCCGATAGCCTTTGGTTAAAAACCAGTACAAATATACTGAAAGACTGTTATTATTAGAGTGGGGGTCCGGGGTGTTGATAGTGTGTAAAATTGTTGATAACTTTAAAGGAAGAGCAGGG
>JBBSTQ010000582.1:0-1617 GCA_038235745.1 Sphingobacteriales bacterium | reverse complement strand
CAGCAAGTAGCTCTTCGTTTAGATAAAGGCGAATTATGGGAAAGCATGAATTATAAACTGCTTGCTGAAAAACACAGCTTTGATGATATTAAGTTTTGGCGCACAGCCGACGGAAACGAAGTGGATTTTGTCGTTCCCGAAGCAGAAAAGCCTTTCGCAGTGGAAGTTAAGTTCAGTGAAATACAAGCAAAACCTAATAAATACCAAAAATTTACAACGGCTTATCCAGAAATTGATTTTCGCTTTTCTTTTTACAGTGATTTTACGGAGGATTTTTTTAGGAAGATTGATTAGTCTCAATGTACAGCATTTTTTTGAGGTCTATTTTGGAATATCAAAATAAAGTTTGCGTGGTATCATCTTTGAGTTTATCGCCATAAACCGTCAATCAAAACATGAAAAAAATAATATTCTATTTGTTTATCGCCACTTCAAGCCTATCTGCATTCGCACAAAGAGACACATTATCGATCACTTTAGAAAATGTTGCTTATGCCTATCCCATTCATTATCTGCAAATTACCTTAGAAAGTCAGGATTTGAGAATGGCCTATATGGATGTAAATCCATCAGCGAAAGCGAATGGTAAAAGTGTAATCCTATTTCACGGCAAAAACTTTGGAGGCTATTACTGGACAGATGTAATAAATGGACTCTCAGCCGAAGGTTATCGAGTAATTGTACCGGACCAAATTGGCTTTGGAAAATCTAGCAAACCGTTTATCCACTATAGTTTCCATGAAATGGCAAAAGAAAACAAAATGCTTTTAGATAGTTTAGGCATTGAAAAAGTGAGTGTTTTAGGTCATTCCATGGGTGGGATGTTGGCGACAAGGTTTGCGCTGATGTACCCCGAAATAACAGAAAACCTTATTTTAGAAAATGCCATCGGTTTAGAAGACTACCGAACCTTTGTGCCTTACAAAAATGCCGAAGAGCAATACAAAAATGAGCTTAAAAAAACAGCGCAGAGTATTCAATCCTACTATCAAAGCTCCTACTTTCCAGAATGGAAACCCGCTTATGATTATTTGGTGGATATTGCAGCAGGAGTAACCCATAGTGCTGATTATCCCCGTTGGGCAAAAGTATATGCTTTAACTTCAGTAATGATTTATGAGCAACCTGTTGTATATGAATTTAAAAATTTGAAAGTGCCAACCACGGTAATGGTGGGGACAAGAGATCATACTATTGTGGGCAAAGGCCTGTTAAGCAAAGCCGAGCAAGAAAAGCATGGGATTTATAAGGAATTAGGTAAAGTAACTGCTGAGAAAATCCCGAATGCCAAGTTGGTAGAATTTGAAGGAGTTGGTCATATTCCACATATTCAAGTTTATGATCAGTTTATGAAAGAACTGCTTAAAGCGTTGAAATAGTTGAGGTAGCAGTCACTATAATTCTTCCGTTAGCGATCTTAACAAAAAAAGGCCAATGTTCTCAAACATTGGCCTTTGCTTTATAATTCTAAAAACCGACTAAGCATCAATCTTAGCATACTTTGCATTTTTCTCAATAAACTCTCTACGAGGTGCAACCTCGTCACCCATTAAAATAGAGAAAATATGGTCAGCTTCCACCGCGTTGTCAATAGTTACCTGTTTTAAAGTTCTGGTT
>JBBSTQ010000581.1:0-1645 GCA_038235745.1 Sphingobacteriales bacterium | reverse complement strand
TGTATAAATAGTCCGTAACTGCAACATGTAGGAGAAGTTTTTTTAAGCTGTTTTAAATAGCAATCCGCTAGAACTTTAACAATACAAAATCGGGATCATGAATTCAATCGCGTATCAAAGAATTACCACAAAAATCTCTTCCTTGCAATAAATCAATTACTTTTCCCTAACTTTATAATAAAAAATAAATATTATCAATAATAATTAAGTAAATTTAATAAACTTACAATCAGATATTTGAAAGTTACTTATCTTTATGTGTTCGCACACAATAATTTTTACTATATTTGCTTTTCGTTCAATTCTTGAATCATAACCCAAAACACTATAAGCAAATATGACTACGACCAGACTCAATCTTTTAGAAGAGACTCGATTTGAGAAGTTACCTGTAACCATTTTCGAAAATGACGACATCGCATCTAAAACTGTTGCAAAAAGAATTGCGGACTTAATATCGCGAAAAGACGTAGCGGGCGAAAAAACAGTTTTGGGTTTAGCAACCGGCGCCACACCAGTGAAAGTTTATGCAGAATTAATCAGACTGCATAAGGAAGAGGGTTTAAGTTTTAAAAATGTAGTTACTTTCAATTTGGATGAGTACTATCCGATGAAGCCTAATGCCGAACAAAGCTACGTTGCTTTTATGAAAAGCAAACTTTTTGACCATGTGGATATTGACATGGACAATGTGCACATTCCAGATGGAACTTTAACGGAAGAGGAAATAATGCCGTTCTGTAAAGAATACGAAAAGAAGATAACGGCGTATGGCGGTTTAGATATTCAGCTTTTAGGAATTGGACGTACGGGACACATCGGCTTTAACGAACCAGGTTCTGCACCTAACTCTGGAACACGTTTAGTCACGCTTGATGATTTAACAAGACGAGATGCTTCACGCGATTTTGGAGGTAAAGAAAATGTACCGACCAAAGCAATCACAATGGGAGTGGGTACCATTTTTAAAGCCAACCAGACTATTTTGATGGCTTGGAATCAGAAAAAAGCTTCCATTATTAAGAGAGCAGTTGAGGGAGAAATTTCTGCCGAAGTACCAGCAACTTACCTACAACTTTCTAATAATGTAGAGTTTATTTTGGATGAAGATGCTGCATCTGACCTCACCCGTTTTGCAACACCTTGGTTAGTGCAAGACTGCGATTGGACGCCACAACAAATAAAGGAAGCGGTAATTTGGTTAGCAAAAACCTTAGGTAAACCAGTTTTAAAACTTACTGAAGAAGATTACAACAACAACGGGATGGCGCAATTAGCTACCGAAAAAGGTCCAGTTTACAACATCAATATTGATATATTCAATAAAATTCAACAAACCATTACAGGTTGGCCAGGTGGAAAGCCAGATGCTGATGATACGCAACGCCCAGAAAGAGCACAACCAGCTAAAAAGCGTTCAATCGTTTTTTCGCCACACCCAGATGATGATGTGATTTCTATGGGTGGTACTTTTATCCGCCTGGCGGATCAAGGACATGATGTGCATGTAGCCTATCAAACATCTGGAAACACCGCCGTTTGGGATGATGACGCTTTACGTTTTATGGAGTTCAATATTGACTTCGCTAAAGCGCAAAACGAGCCTGCTGATAAACTAGAAAAAATTTACAACGATACCAGAGCT
>JBBSTQ010000580.1:0-1645 GCA_038235745.1 Sphingobacteriales bacterium | reverse complement strand
TGGTACAAAAAGGGAAGTTAGCCGCTTGAGCTTTTGCATTAGAAAGACAATTAAAAAGAGTAGATTTTCCAACGTTTGGCAAGCCAACTATTCCGCACTGTAAAGCCATATTTATTTATTTGAATATTTTTACTGTTTTACCAATGAGTGTAAAAACACTCAATTTGGGCGCAAAGATAAGAGAATAAGCGTATAATTTTTTAGTTTCGCATTAGTTTTAAAAAAGGGTTTAAAAAGTTCCCGCTCAACAACAAATTAAAATGCAAGAAGATAATAATTCATCACTCGAATCCGCTCAAAACGGAGACCTAAAAATTAGTTCTAAAATAAAAGATCTTTTAGCAGAAATAGCAAAATGGGCGAAGATGGTTTCCATAGTCGGATTTTTTATTTGCGGGATTTTGCTAATTGTTGCATTTGCGCTCGTGTTTATGGGTGGCGCTATGACTGAACAAATGAAATCAATGGGTCAGTCCACTACCGTAATCAATAGCACTACAGGAGTTATTTACGCGATAATTGCTGTGATTTACTATTTCTTGGCGAAGTACATCTACGATTTTGCGGTGTACATGAAGCAAGCAGTACAACATAACGACCAAGAATCAATTGAGTATAGCTTCGATAGATTGAGAGCTTTTTTTAAGTTTATTAGCGTGGCGGCGATTGTGGCAATTGGCTTTTACGTTTTTGCCCTGATTATTAGTGTTTTGATGGGCGGATTGGTTGGTGGCTAGGTTTGGTTTTTTGAGGTTTTGGGTTGTTGTGACGCCCTCAGTCTGTGTCCTCACGGACAAGAAACAAAGGAAATATAATGGTTTGTAATGACACAGACCATGGAACAAGCATTAGTTTTCACTCAACTGGTAATGTTTATTATCATATTCTTCAACCAAAGCAAGCAATAATTTCAGCTCATTACCTTCTGGGGTATTTGGCTCAGCATGAAAAATCTCCATTAATCTCATTGATGCGTTACCATAGTCATCGTCCGTTTTCAAAACTTTCCAAGTCATCTTGTTCTTTTTAGGTTTTCTAAAATCAGCATCTGCTTTTATTCATAGTGATTAGCATAGTTAAAATTAAGATTTTATATCGAGAACTAAAACACGTCGTGTTGAGTGTTAACGAAACCTGCCTACCGCAGGCAGGCATCTCACAAATAGGTATTCAGATCAAGTGGTAAATCCTGACTGTGAGATGCTTATCTCAAATGGCAATGTCATTAAGTTGAGGAAAGTCGTCACGTTGAACGACAGTGTGCCAAAGGCATCCTTTTGGGAAAATATCTCACAAATAGGTTTCGCATATTGTATGTAGACCTATTTGTGAGATTTCTCGTACCTCGAAATGACGGTGTAGAGATTAAAAATGCTTAACGTTAATGACGTTACCCAAAGGGATGCCGATGGCACTGTCGTCAGCAAAACTAAGTGTTGCGAAGAACAATCGAACTACATATTCCTCCGATACTGCCCGCCAACCTCATACAAAGCATTAGAGATTTGACCCAGCGAACAATATTTCGTCACTTCCATCAAACTTTCAAAAATGTTCTCTCCATGTATCGCTTTCAGCTGTAAATCCTTCAACAGAGCTTCGGTTCTATCTTCATTTCTTTGCTGAAAAGCTTCCAAATTTTTGA
>JBBSTQ010000579.1:0-1655 GCA_038235745.1 Sphingobacteriales bacterium | reverse complement strand
TATGTTCGCAGTGATCCCCTCCATATCAATCGAATTTAACTCTAACTGATTGTCCAGTAATTTGAACAGTGAAATGTCCAAGGCTATTTTGTCTCCAGCTAGCAACGTGTCTTTCTGCTGACTTTCAAAGTAGAAACCTTTCAAGATCACTTTCTTAGGTAGACCGATTTCTATCTTGTCAATTTTAACTGGCGTTTTAAATTTGCCTTCTAAAAAGGTTACTGCCTTGTTTTTTATGATATTTTGGATTGCGGGTATTTGGATTAAGATAACAATCAATAAAAAAGCCCGACAATGGAACCCACTATCCAGGCCAGTACTTTTAAACTAAGTTTGAGGTATTTATTCAAGGATATGTGCTTTGTTATGTTTACCCAAAGGTTAAGCCAAATTTTCCATTTAATGTACGGCTATGCCATTGGCAGTGCATTATAGAATCACAAAAATAGCGTATAATTGTCTCAAATTATTCCATTATCTAAATCGAAATTTAGTTGAACTTAAAAATTATGAAAAAAGCATTTATTACAGTTGGCATTTTATTCTCTACAATGAGCTATTCATATAGCCAAATTAAAGGAGACAATTATTTAGGATTAAACATTGGGACTGAAAAAAATACAACTGCGTCTTTAGGCGTTGAAACTGAAACTAAAGGAAGTTTTATTGGCGTAAGCTACAGCAGGTTTATTCAGGATAATAGAAGGCTTAGTTTAAACGTAAATTTTAGTAAAACCGAGTTTTCAGGGGGGAATGATGGCAACGGTAACGGTTTTAGCGTCGGGTATGGTGTTTTGTATCCCTTATTAAAGAACTTTTATGCCGAATTAACACCTGATTTAGTTTATCAAAACAGTAAATACACTGAGCCAGCTAACAATAGGGTAGATCGTAATAATGCTTACTCGGCAAATCTTACAGGTGGGTTGTTGTTCGTCCCATTCAAACATTTTGGTATAAGTGCAAATTTGGCCTCGTTAAGTTTCAGATACAATACTTATAAATCATCTTTATCCTTTAACAACCAGCCTACAGAAACGAAGAGGTCTTCTGTTGCTCTTAACAGCGAAGGAAGTTTACAGAATCAAAATTTTAGTATTTTCTTTAAATTTTAGTACTATAGTTTATTTCTATGTAGCAATATTAGATATCTATTTGTTATAGAAATACATTGGTCTTATATTTGATTCAATTGTAATAAAACATATATATCATGGCATTAGAAATAACAGATGCTAACTTTGAAGAGTTAGTGATGAAATCAGATAAACCCGTATTGGTAGATTTTTGGGCAGAGTGGTGTGGACCATGTCGTATGGTAGGACCAGTAGTTGAAGAATTGGCTAAAGAATACGATGGTAAGGCAGTTATTGGTAAAGTAAATGTGGATCACAACCCAGAAATTTCGGTAAAATTCGGAATCAGAAACATTCCAGCTTTGTTGTTCTTTAAAAACGGCGAAATTGTTGACAAACAGATTGGTGCGGTGCCAAAATCAGTTTTAGCTGGTAAACTGGATGCACAATTAGCCTAAGGAGTTTAAATATTTTGGATGGTCTTCTTTGTAAAAAGGAAGACCATTCTTTTTGGATGCATTTTTAACACCTTTTAACGTTTAAATTTCTCAATCCGTTAGGATACATTTATTGAATAAC
>JBBSTQ010000578.1:0-1719 GCA_038235745.1 Sphingobacteriales bacterium | reverse complement strand
GCATAAAACTTTTACTCGGGAAGAGTCTAAAGAGATTTTAACTAATATTTCTTCTGGTAAATACAATTCATCGCAAATGGCTGCTTTTATGACAGCCTACAGTATGCGGAACATCACGGTAGATGAACTTAGTGGGTTTCGCGAAGCGATGTTGGAGCTTTGTTTGCCGATCAGTTTAAACTCAGATTATAATCTGGTTGATTTGTGTGGTACCGGTGGCGATGGAAAAGACACTTTTAATATTTCCACTTTGGCTTCTTTTATAGTGGCTGGAGCTGGATATCATGTGGCAAAACATGGTAATTACGGTGTGTCTTCTGGTTGCGGTTCTTCAAATGTGATGGAGTTTTTAGGGTATACTTTTACCAATGATGAAAGCTTATTAAAGCAGTCGTTGGAAAAAGCTGGGATCTGTTTTTTACATGCTCCGCTATTTCATCCGGCAATGAAAAACGTAGCGCCAATTCGTAGAGAGTTGGGCGTAAAAACCTTTTTTAACATGTTGGGACCAATGTCGAACCCGGCAAAACCACAAAACCAGTTAGTTGGTGTTTTTAGCTTAGAGTTGGCAAGACTCTATGCCTATTTATATCAAAATTCTGGCAGCAACTATACTATCCTTCACGCTTTAGAAGGTTACGATGAAGTTTCCTTAACCTGTAACTTTAAAACTTTTTCCAATAAGGGAGAAAAGATGAATGATTTAAGCAGTTTAGGTTTCGATAAAATTGATGCGAATACCATAAAAGGAGGAGAGACTGTAGAGGATTCCGCTAAGATATTTGTCAGTGTTTTAGATAACAAGGCAACTGAAAACCAGAATAATGTGGTACTTTGCAATGCTGCATTAGCTATCCAAACTATAAATCCTGAAAAATCTTTTGCTGATTGTTTTTACGAAGCAGAACAGGCGTTACTTTCGGTTAAGGCAAAAATAGCTTTTACCCAATTATTAGCCGTTAAATAATGAGCGACTTAAAAATAAAGGTTTGTGGAATGAAAGTTCCTGAAAATATTGAAGCAGTCTCGGGCTTAAAGCCAGGTTTTATGGGCTTTATATTTTATCCGCCTTCTAAACGGTTTATTGGATTAGATTTTGAAAAAAATCATTTGAATGCAGTCAGTAAAAGCGTTATGAAAACAGCAGTTTTTGTAAATGCATCGATTGATGAAGTTTTAGAGTTCGCTAAATTCTACGAAATGCAAGCTGTTCAGCTTCATGGTAACGAAAATCCTGAGTTTTGCCATCAAGTTAAGGATGCAGGCTTTTTAACCATAAAAGCTTTTGGGGTAGATGATGCTTTTGATTTTGACACATTGAATGAGTATGTAAGCCATATTGATTTGTTTTTATTCGATACTAAAACCGAACAACATGGTGGAAGTGGAAAAACGTTTAATTGGCAGGTTTTGCAAAACTATAAATTAGAAAAACCGTTTATGTTGAGCGGGGGAATTAGTTTAAATAACCTTGATGAGGTATTAGAATTAAACCATCCTCAATTTTACGGAATAGATATTAATTCGAAGTTTGAAATTGAACCTGGTTTAAAAGATTTGGAGCTTCTTAAAAAGGTTTTTACAAAATTAAAAAGACACAAAGATGAGTTATAGAATAGACGAAAAAGGTTATTACGGCGATTTCGGCGGTGCATACATTCCCGAAATGTTATATCCAAACGTGGAAGAATTGAGGAGTAAGTATTTAGATATTATTGC
>JBBSTQ010000577.1:0-1723 GCA_038235745.1 Sphingobacteriales bacterium | reverse complement strand
AATTAAATTCAAAGGAAGCTATAGTGTGATTTCGCTCGACGATAAAGGCGAGGTAACAGCAATTTATATCGGTAGCGGGAGCGAATTAAGTTATCAAAAATGGCAACTAAAATCAAGCGATGGCAAACCAATGGCTCTTAGTCTCGTTGTAGAAAATCAGCAAATTGTAGTCACTACAAACAGTAAATTTGACTTAAGTAGTCCAAAAAATTATAAAATTGAAACACAATCAACAAAATAATACATCATGCAGAAATCAATTGTAAAATACACGGTTATCATACTAGGGTTCTTGTTTTTTCAATCCTGTAAAACCTATCAAAAGGTTGCAATAGAAGACACAAAAGAAGCCATGGTAAAGGCATTAAAATGGCAAGAGGCGCATCCTATTCAGGCGAAATCGCCAACCGATTGGACTAACGGCGCTTATTATACAGGTGTTGTAAAAGCTCATCAATCAACGGGCGATGCCGCGTATTTAGATGCTTTAAAAGATATGGCAAGTCGTAATAACTGGCAACCTTGGGAACGCTTTTACCATGCGGATGATTTGGCAATCGTTTACAGCTACCTCTACCTTAAGTCTTTAGGTGTGGCTACTGTTGACTTAAAGCCAACCGATCAGATCATTAAAGATCATTTGTATAAAGAGCATGAATGGAAAAACGGCACTGCAAAAGATGAGAAGACCATTTTATGGTGGTGGTGTGATGCCTTATTTATGGTTCCTCCAGTTTTAACGGAGTACAGTAAAATAAAAAACGATTTATCCTACCTAAAAGAAATGGATAAATACTACCTAGAAACATATAATCTACTTTACGATAAAGAAGAACATCTTTTTGCTAGAGATGGTCGGTTTTTATGGACAGGTAAAGACACAGACAAAAAAGAAGCAAACGGAAATAAGATTTTTTGGTCTAGGGGCAACGGCTGGGTTTTGGCGGGTTTAGCTTTGGTGCTTAACGATATGCCAAAAGACTACGAAAACCGTGAATTCTATGAAACGCTATTTAAAGACATGGCCGCCCGTGTTAAAGAATTGCAACCAAAAGACGGGTTGTGGCGCACAAGCTTGTTAGGGCCAGAAGCGTTTGATCATGGGGAAGTTAGTGGTAGCGGATTTTTTACTTTTGCTTTAGCTTGGGGTGTAAACAACGGCTTACTAAAAAAAGCCGAGTATCAGCCTGCGGTGATAAAAGCATGGAACGCCATTTTGAAATGCCAACAAGCAAGTGGCAAAGTAGGTTGGGTGCAAAATATCGGCTATGACCCTAAACCTGCGGATGCAGACAGCTGGCAAAACTTTGGAACTGGCGCTTTTTTAATGGCCGGTAGCGAGGTAATCAAGTTAGGGTATTAAAACCCAGTGACCAATTAGGTGTAAGATTGTATCATAAATAGCAATAAGGTCTAGCAATAAAGTCTTTTTTAAGTGGATAGCCTTGAACAGGATATTTACACAAGCGCTGTTGCTTAAATGAGGGTTTTTCACTGATGTTAATAGGGGTGTTAAAATAAGTGCGGGTTGCGTAAAGGATCAATAGCAGATAGGCTTTAAAACTTAACTGGTTCTCATCAGTTTAATGCTGTTTCCAAATTAACCGGATATGCCAGTATAATACCACTTATGCGTATATATTGGTCTAACATTCACCACATAGAAACATAGATTTGTATCGACGAAGAGCTGGCAAGCTTTGATTCACATAGCGTTCCGCTT
>JBBSTQ010000576.1:0-1736 GCA_038235745.1 Sphingobacteriales bacterium | reverse complement strand
TATAAAACCATTGCCAAAAAATTTGACATTACCGCCTTGTTTGTAACCCACGATTTGAAAGAAGCATTGCTGATGGGCGACAAAATATCGTACATGGACAAGGGATTATTGGAGATTTTTGACAGCAAAAAGGACTTTATAGAAGCAGATAAAACAGGTGTAAAATCTGAAATTGACTTTTGGAATAATTTGTAAATTATGAGAAACGACTATAACAATTACGGAACAATCTATTGGGTGTTTACCCAATTATGCAATGATGAATGCGACCATTGCTATAATGATTCTGGCCCTAAGGGCACTCGAATGTCGGACAAAGAATGTTTGCAGATCATCTCAAATTTACCTGATAAACTTGGTCGCATTATTTTAAGTGGCGGAGAACCCATTGCCGATAAAAAACAACTTTATTTAATTTTAGATACGCTAGTAGAAAAGTATGGCAAGGAATTCAATATTTCCTTACAAACAAACGGAGATTTGTTAAAGCCAAAAATTTTAGACGAATTATTAGAGAAAGGCGTTAAAAGTTTCAGTATCGCAAGTTTAGACCGTTTCCATAAATACGCTGGAGCAAAGCTAGCACCATTGAAAGAACTTTTTGATAGCCGAGGCTTGGTTGATGTGATGCCTTACATAACTGTAGGTGTATATGAAGGCAATGAACGCCAAAAAGTTGACCCAAGCTGGAAAACCTATTCTTACTTTGGCGCTAACGAAGAAATGTGGTTAGGTGGCAACTGGGCAAGAGGAAGAGCTTATGAAAAAGATTTGTGGATGCAAGACCCGCTTCATAACTTCTGTAAAATACAATCGGGAGCCAAGAATTTTTTAGGCGGGCATACCGATGTAATTGAAGAGTTGAGCATTCAGCTTTGGGCGATAAATCCTTGTTGCCCTGGTACAAAAAAAGCGATGGGCGATGCAAGAACTCAGAAAATTACGGATGTGTTATTGCGAGTGAAAGAATCCCCTATCTTTCAGACATTAAACAATGGCGAACCTTATAAAATGGGCGAAAGCATCGGTGTTACCGAGGTTTATGCTCTGGAACGAGGAAAAGCCACACAAAATATCTGTTTATGGTGCGATGAGTTTTTTGACCGACATTACGATATTGAGAACCTGAGAGCTAAAACAAAAGATGAAGTTGAAGGAGTGTTAGATAGCTTTATAAGGTTGCCTGTTATTAAATAAGCCTAGTACTTCAATTTTACATTAGAAGCATGAGTGATGATATGCTCGCGATACGTAGCAATGCAACTATGCAAAGGAAAACGTTCGGTTTTTTTTACCAAAATCTTTACCAAATTAGATTTATGGAAACTTTACTCATTAACATCCCCGAAACGAAGAGTGATTTGGTTAAAATGCTTTTAACGGAACTAGGTGTGACCTATGAGGAGAAGAAATTCGAAATGACCTCTTTTAAAGAGGAAGTATTGAAGATATCAGTTTGGGAAGAAAAAGATTTTCAATACATTGAACTGGCAACGAAAAATTTCAATAGTTTGGAGCCTGCCAAATAGCAGTTGATACCAATATTTTCATTGCGCATTTAAGAGCAAAAAACAAGTTTGAAACTGACCTTTACAAAATCTCTGAAGATCTAATGCTCTTTACAAGCCAGTAACTATTTATGAATTGTATATGGGGAATGATTCGATAGAAAAAAAACAGAGAACTCGAATTGGTTTTAGCGCCAATCGCAATTTTAAATTTCGATAAGAAAGCCG
>JBBSTQ010000575.1:0-1768 GCA_038235745.1 Sphingobacteriales bacterium | reverse complement strand
TCTGAATTATGGAGCATTGATATGCAGGGTTTTACCATGGCTGCGGTGCTAGATGTAGGTAAGATAGCAGGATGCAAATGGGGCGGAATTCCAAATTATAAAGCTTTAGGTATTGATACTGATGCGCCGTATTTTAATTCGGGGATGATGCTGATTGATTGTGAAAAGTGGGTTGCACAAGATATTTCGAACAAGGTTTTTACTGCCATGCGTGATAATATTGAACATGTTAATTACGCCGACCAATACGGTTTAAATGTGGTCTTTTCGGGGAATTGGTTACAGGTGGATCCATTTTGGAACTGGTTTGCAAATAATTATCATCCAAACCCAAAGTGCATTCATTATTTAGATATTAAACCGTTTTTTAAATCCTATAATTCTGATCCTGTTTTTAGAAAAGAATTTTTTAAATACATGGATATGACTCCTTGGAGAGGTACGCCTTTAAAAAGTGACTTCAATAGACTTTTTGGGAAAGCAATTATAAAACTTAAAAAGAAAGTTAAAGCTTTAGTTTCTTAATTTTGATTGCTTAAATTGCATTTAATTTAAATCACCTCGTTTAATGGCCAGTTTTAGTGATATTTCTCTATTGGTAACTCATTATAACCGAAGCAGGTCTTTAGAAAAGCTTTTGCAACGATTGCATGAGTTGGATTTACGTTTCCAAGAAATTGTAATATCTGACGATGGGAGCAAGCCAGAACATTTAGATTACATCAAAACCCTACAAACTAAGTACAAATTTAAGTTAATTAACACGCCAAAAAACCAAGGCTTAGGCAACAACATCAATAAAGGGCAAAATGCAATAAACACACCGTACATCTTATATTTACAAGAAGACTTTGTCCCTCAAACTAAGTTTGCAGAAAAATTGGAGAAAGCACATCAGTTTCTACAAGAAGACGCTGATTTAGATTTTGTACGCTTTTACGCCTACTACAAATTCCCTAATCTAACTCCTGTAAGCGATGGTTTCTCTGAAATGCACTTCAGCCATTCAAAATTTTGGCAAGGCTACCGCAAATTTTATGTGTACAGCGATCATCCTCATTTACGCCGGCAAACTTTTTTTGATAGATTTGGTAAATATCAGGAGGGAATAAAGCCTGATAGAACAGAATACAATATGATGATGCAGGTACTGGCAGGTAACCCTAAAGCTTATTTTTACGACGATATAAATGTGTTACTGTCACAAGAAAATAGCGCTGAAGAGCCTAGTAGCATCAAAAGAAATTTTTTTCGTAACAGCAATAGTTATTTTTCGGTTTTAGCCAGAGAAATTTATCGTTATGTAAGATTTAATCTTGAATTATTTATTTTTAAAGTAAAGCGCAAAACCCATGGCCGTAGCCTTATTTAAACTGCCTTCTTGGTTAAAGCGACATCTTTATCTTAATAAAAGATTTTCTGATTTAACGCAATCAGAACTCTCTGATATTAACAATCACATCAAAAGTTTTCAAGATGAAAGGCCAGAGGTTTCCATCATGATTCCAGCTTGGAACGAGGCTGAAAATATTTTTAAAACGCTTTCTTCGCTTGCCACAAGCAATACCAAACGAAAAGTTGAAATTGTGGTCATCAACAATAATTCTACTGATAATACGCAAAATGTTTTGGACAAACTTGGCGTACGGAGTTATTTTGAAGCCCAACAGGGAATTACTTTTGCTCGTCAATTAGGTCTAGAAAAGGCAAAAGGGAAATACCATTTGTGTGCAGATTCTGATACGTTTTATCCTCCCGGATGGATTGA
>JBBSTQ010000574.1:0-1807 GCA_038235745.1 Sphingobacteriales bacterium | reverse complement strand
TCGTAATCTTTCATTAATGCCTCAAAAAGAATCTTCTGCCTGTCGTAAGGTAAGTTAGGCGATTCCGCATAAAGCGTATCCAACATCACTTTACACGTCAACGGCTCTTGATCAATATCAGCAAACAAAATTTGCACATCGGCAAACCTAAAACCGTATTGCTCATGAATATTTTTAACCCGAGTAACCTCTCCAATATCGCCGTTCGCAATAAAACCGCCTTTTTCTTCGCCCAGCCAGTAGTAATTATTTTTAACCACCATTATCAAATCGCCACCGGTCAGCTCATCTTCTCGCCAAAGTATTTGGTTGCGGATATTTTGGTTGTACATATTTGCGCTTTTGTTTGATCGGCAAATGACCAAACAGTTTTCCATTTCATACTTGCCATAAGCGTAATTTAAACCTTCCACAATTTTGTCGCCCATCATGCGGTAAACATCTTTGTAGCCCGCGGTTTTTAAAGTGGGAAAAGATTCTTCTTCCGTTCTAATCAAATCACGAATCGCAGTTGCGTTGAACAAAATCCCCGATTCTTTTTCTTGCCTTACCACATCGGTCAGCTCCACCTCGCTAGTTTCTACGTTGAATTTACTGAGGTAACCTTTTGCCAAAGCCGGACTTTCTGAAGAGCCCACAGGCGGCAATTGCGCAGTATCTCCGATAAATATGATGCGGTTATTTTGGTTATTGTAAACAAAAGAGATCACATCATTCAACAAACTGCTTCCGCTATAATCCGTTGGGTCATCAGAAATCATAGAAGCCTCATCAATGATAAACAAGGTATTTTTATGTAGATTGGGCGATAAGCTGAAATGCATATCAGGCGAAAAAGCCGATTTTTTACGATAGATTTTTCTGTGGATGGTGCTCGCTTCTTTTTTAGAGTAAAAATTCAAAACTTTAGCCGTCCGTCCTGTTGGCGCTAGCAACACTGTCTTAATCTGATAATGAGGCAATAACTTTATTAAAGTACTGATGACCGTGGTTTTACCTGTACCCGCATAACCTTTCAGCACAAAACACGAATCGTTCGTTTTCAACTGTAGAAACTGATCTAATTTTTCAAACAGATAAAGCTGTTGTGGATTAGGCAAGTGCGGAAAACTTCTCGCTAAGTCATGGGCAATACTCATTGTCTCAAATTTCGCTAAAAAACGCTTGCCTTACAGATAAATTTTTACTTTTGTTACGGATGAACGACAAGATACAATTAACCGTTGCAGATTTTGATGCCACGCAAGCCAAAAATTACGAGCTCTATTTAGAAATTGGGTCAAATTTTTTCAATTATGCCGTAATAGACCCTCAAAATCAAACTGTTAAAACTGTATCGTATAAACCGTCGATTATTTATAACGGCATTTATGACGATTTGTTGAAGTCGAACTTTGCAAAAACCAAAATCAGTTTAACCACACAAAAGTTCACGCTTGTGCCTAATGCTTTGTTTCACGAGTCGGCCGTTGATAGTTTTACAAAATATATTGGTGCAACAGAAAACGAGGAAATTTGCAATCAGCAGATAGCTGACGCAGACTTTACCGTGATTTACGCTTTGCCTAAATTACAGCTTGATAAAATCAGCAGTTACTTCCCGAACGCACAAATTTATCCCCAGATTGTTCCTTTTTACAAAGGATTAAAATTTGGCTTCAGCCAGATTTCTACCTCGCAATTGTTTATTAATTTTAGAGATGGGTTGGCAGAAATAGCAATTTTCAACCATCACGAATTCAAGTTTTACAATATTTTTGAATATCAGAATAATGAAGAATTGACATATTTTGTTCTTCTATCCGCC
>JBBSTQ010000573.1:0-1815 GCA_038235745.1 Sphingobacteriales bacterium | reverse complement strand
TTCATAAGTGCCGTTTGGCACATCCAATTTAAACTGCTTAATATCCTCTCGTTGGGTAGCGTAAATTGCATCGTAATCTGTGCCTAAAATGTTTTTATCTGTTCCAAAACTTTGACGACCGCTTTTTTTCATCTTGAAGACCTCGCCACCAATGTAGCCCCAGCTTCCTGCTTTATAAGCTTGCTCTGGCAGCCAAACCTGTTGCAAAGTTTTGTCCATGTAAAACCGTGGATCGCCCAAGTTTACATTTAATTCTGTAAAAGGTTTTAAATCAGACTTTAATGATTGAGGAATAATGATGTATTTAATTTCCACAAAATCAACCACTTCTTTGCTGTTAACTAAAGTAACGGCTTCTAACTGGTTGATGCCATCTGTAAAAGGAACATTGAACTTTGCGATATTGAAATCTGTTTTTACAGTACCTAAAATTTTCCCGTTCAATTTTAGACTAACGGATGGTTGGTTGCTGTAAATCTCTACTATTTCATGATGAACTAATTCAGTTGCGCTATCAGAAATACCACTTCTTAAATTACGAAGCTGCGAACCGACTTTTATAAAAGGCGTTTTTAACAGATGTGACTGATAAAAGTAATGTTGATCTTTTGGTTGCCTATCGGTTGTCAAAATGCCTTTATTGTTAGTATGCGGGTCTGTATCGCTACGTCCTTCAGAATTAAAATCGGCCAGGTTCCAAATTGCACCACCGGCTACAAAAGAACGTTCTAACATCGCTTTTAAGTAAACTTGATGATAGTGATTGGAATGTTCTTGTGATTTGTCAAATCTGATTGGATTTGGGTTGCTGATATGTGGATCAACATCTGCTCCGTATTCTGTGATAATTACAGGTTTTGTAGGCAATTCTTCATGGTGTTTATCCAAATAACCTCCAAAATCTTCGGCTTTGCCACTGTACCATCCTTGATACAGATTCCAGCCCACAATCATTGGAATTTGCGTAAGACCAACTCGTTTATATAAATCAAAACTACCGTGATTCGGAATCATGGTGTAACGAGATGGATCTTCTTTACGTGTTAAATCTTCAATTTCTTGCGCTAATTTTGCAATGGATTTGAAATACGTTTCTTGCCTTTCAATCCCTTTTTCAAAACGTGGTCTTAACAAAACCTCGTTCATATACGTCCAGATGATTAAACTTGGGTGGTTGTAATTCTGACGGATCATCTCCACCATCATCATTTTAGAATTATCAGCAAAAGCTTTGGTTTCCGTAATGGCGTTTACGATAGGTATTTCTACCGAAGTTAAAATCCCTAGACGGTCGCAAGCTTCCAAAATCTCTGGGTCTTGTGGGTAATGTGCAATCCTCAAAAAGTTGCCGCCCATTTCCTTTAATAAAGTAACGTCTCTTACATGTAAAGCATCTGGAAGTGCGTTGCCCATATCCTTAAAATCTTGATGACGATTTGCTCCGATGAGTTTTACGTGTTCTCCATTCAAGAAAAAACCTTTGTCAGCATCAAAATTGAACCATCTAAAACCTAAAGGATTGGTAACCTCATCAAGTACGAGGCCTGTTTTTGCATCCTTAATCTGTGAAATCACTCGGTATAAATACGGCGCATCTGGAGACCATAATTTCGGGTTTTTTATCGATGCAACGGTTTGTTCAAAAGTTTGGTTGCTTTTTGTGCTAGTTTTGATTTTGTCTTGCTTTGTAGCAACAGTTTTTCCATCGGAATCCAAAATTTGAGTGAAGACTACCAAAGATTTATTAGTGCTTTCCGTGTTGCTAACTACACCTTTAATCAAAACAGAAGCTTGTTTTTTACTCAACTTCGGAGT
>JBBSTQ010000572.1:0-1819 GCA_038235745.1 Sphingobacteriales bacterium | reverse complement strand
CATTGGTTCATTAGGACTTGCAGAATTTATTAAATCAGTTCATTAGTCATTGGCTCATTAGGACTTTTCTGGTGGGTAGATTAGTCATTGGTTTACTAATAAATCTACTTATTAGAAAAAGTTTATCCAAAATACCTAAAAAGTCCATGAAATCAATTATTGACCATGGACTTTTTTTGCGTTAACGATAGTCCCGATAGCTATCGGGACGCCCTAATATACTTCTCTTCTACCTTAATGACTGTTTTTCACTCAGCAAGTCACTAATGAATAATGAACTTTTATACTAATGAACTAATACTACCTAACAACCCTACCAGAACCGTCTCCACCAACTAAACCTTCAACGTCTGAAAGTGTAGCGTGGTTTAAATCTCCTGGAATTGTATGTTTCAATGCAGATGCAGCAACACCAAATTCTGCAGCGTCTTTCATTGATTTTCCGGTTACTAAGCCAAAAATGAAACCACTTGCAAATGAATCGCCACTACCAACACGGTCAACAATACGTACTTTATATTCTTTTGTGTGATGAAACTCGTTACCGTCGTAAACCAAAGCGCTCCATCCGTTATCAGATGCGCTATAGCTTTCTCTTAAAGTAGAAGCAATGTATTTGAAATTGAATTTCTCTTTCATTTGCTTGCAAACATCTTTAAAACCGTCTAAGTTTAATTCGCCTTTAGTAACATCTGTACCTGCGCTTACAAAACCTAAACTAGTTTCAGCATCTTCTTCGTTACCGATACAAACATCAACATACTTACAAAGCTCGCTCATTACTTCTTGCGCTTTCTTTTTACTCCATAATTTTTTACGGTAGTTTAAGTCAATACTTGTGGTAACACCTCTTTCTTTTGCTGCTTTTAGAGCTGCTAAAGTTAAAGCCGCTGCTCTATCGCTTAATGCTGGCGTAATTCCGGTTGTATGAAACCAGTCTGCACCTTCAAAAATTGCATCCCAGTCAAATTCAGAAGCATCGCATTCAGAAATTGAAGCATCTGCTCTGTCATAAACTACTTGTGAAGCCCTCATAGAAGCACCAGTTTCTAAGAAATAAATCCCTAGTCTGTTACCTCCTCTTGCTACAAATTTAGTATCAACACCGTATCTGCGTAAATGGTTAATTGCTGCCTGACCAATTGCTGTGTCGGGCACTTTAGAAACAAATGTTCCATTTAAACCATAGTTACACAACGCTGCAGCTACGTTAGCTTCCCCGCCTCCGTAAGTTACATCAAATGAATCACTTTGAACAAATCTTTTGAAATCTGGAGTTGATAATCGCATCATTATCTCTCCAAGTGTTACGACTTTTTTTGACATCGTTTGCTTGTATTTATAAAATTAATTTGGTTTATGCTAAACATTTCAGCTTATAGCAAATCAAAAGTACAATAATGGCTGTTACAAATCCTTTTTTTAGATAAAAATCATCGGTAACGATTGCGTAAATTAATCGGTATAAGATTACCACAAATTACCTTTTATTCTCTACATTAGTTATCTCTTATATTAAAACCTAATTTAATAACACAAAATGGATACAAAATCTATGCTTTTAAAAGCAATTACCGACCAAGGTATGCTCCCTTTATTTTTTCATGCTGACGAACAAAAAAGTATCGACATTACCAAAACTGTATATGATGCTGGCGTACGAGTGATTGAGTATACCAATAGAGGAACAGAAGCACTTGCTAACTTTAAAAAACTTAAGGAAGAAGCTAAAAAATCAATGCCCGAACTTAAGTTAGGTATCGGTACGATTAAAACGCCACAAGATGCGCAAGATTTTATTGATGCTGGTGCTGATTTT
>JBBSTQ010000571.1:0-1821 GCA_038235745.1 Sphingobacteriales bacterium | reverse complement strand
CAAAGAAGCGGCGCAAACTTTAAAGCATTTGTGCGATAAATATAAAATTGAAGCTATTGCCATCGGTAACGGAACAGCCGGCAGGGAAACAGAAGACTTTGTGAAGGCGCAACATTTAGAAAACGTTTTGGTGGTTATGGTAAATGAAAGTGGCGCATCAATTTATTCTGCATCAGACACTGCTAGAGAGGAATTTCCTGATCAAGATGTCACAGTTAGAGGTGCAGTGTCAATCGGACGGAGAATGATGGATCCTTTGGCAGAACTGGTAAAAATTGATCCGAAATCTATCGGTGTTGGGCAATACCAGCATGATGTTGATCAAAGCAAATTGCAAACCTCTTTGGACGACACCGTGATGAGTTGTGTAAACGCGGTTGGTGTGGAGCTGAATACGGCGTCAAAACAGATTTTGGCCTATGTTTCTGGTTTAGGCCCGCAGTTGGCACAAAATATTGTGGAATATCGTAATACGCATGGCGCTTTCAAAAACAGAGCATCGTTAAAAAAAGTTGCCCGTTTGGGCGATAAAGCTTTTGAGCAGGCGGCCGGGTTTTTAAGAATTAGAAACGGAGAACATCCGTTAGATGCCAGCGCAGTGCATCCAGAGCGTTATGCTTTGGTTGCCCAGATGGCGAAAGATGTGAATTGTAAAATTGAGGATTTGCTTAAAGACGCAAAACTTAGGGAACAAATTGAGTTGAAAAAATATGTTTCTGACGAAGTTGGTTTACCAACGTTAAAAGATATTGTTGCAGAATTGGCAAAACCGGGTCGCGACCCACGTGAAGCTTTTGAAGCTTTTGCCTTTGCAGATGGAATCAACAAAATTGACGATTTAAAACCTGGGATGAAGTTGCCGGGCATCGTTACTAACATTACCAATTTTGGAGCTTTTGTGGATATAGGCGTTCATCAGGATGGCTTGGTGCATTTAAGTCAGATGGCAGACAAGTTCATCTCGAACCCAAATGAGGTGGTTAAAGTTTCGCAACGGGTACAAGTGACGGTGGTTGATGTGGATGCTGCTCGTAAACGAATTTCTTTAACGATGAAATCTGGAGAGAAAAAGCCAGCAGAAGTTAGGGAGCGGAAACCTGTGGCTGTTCAGCAGAAGCAGCAACCGCAAAAACCAGCACAAATCGTTAAGAAGAAAGAAATTGCGCCAAAGGAATCAGAAAGTGATATGGCGACGAAATTGGCGGCGCTAATGGGGAAGTTTAAGTAGCTACTTGCGCAGGGTCCTCGAAAAGAGAGACCTGCTTGGATATAGTACATGCAGGATTATTCGAGTGCTAGAATTTAGGCAGAAAATTAATCAATAGCAAAGAATTTAAATTTTACGTAACGGATATTACAGGCAAAGCTTACCACGACCTGTTCTTGCCGGAAAACAACAACAACGAAGAATCGGTAATTCAATTGCAATGGGTAACTACTCGTAACTATGGTGAAGGTAACCCAAAGCAAGCGGCTTTTGCTTACAATGGCATCACGTTAACTGGTATTGTTTTGGCCTTCTTGAGCCTACCTTTGATTTACAGGGTTTTTATCTACCTGGAGACAAAAGAAAAAAGCCCCATTATGTTGACAGGTAATACTTATCCAGAAATCCAAAAAAAAGATGGTGGATATACGTTCCCGCTATATGCTAATCCAAACGGTGTGCATGTTGCTGTTAAAAAATATATTATAGGTAGTCTGGATGATAATGGCGGAGTGGGTGGCAGACAAGCTGCTGCAAACAATATATACGTGATAGTGTTTTGGTAAATATTGGTACGCTAACGCCTTATGGCCCAGGTTAAGTCTGATGAGATT
>JBBSTQ010000570.1:0-1851 GCA_038235745.1 Sphingobacteriales bacterium | reverse complement strand
TTGCTCCAATACTTCGTAAGATTTTTCTGGATGCACAATTTGTACAATCTCTACTTTATCAAATTGGTGCAAGCGATTTAAACCACGTACGTGTGCGCCATAAGAACCCGCTTCTCTCCTGAAACATGGCGTATATCCACAGTTTTTTACCGGTAATTCGTCTTCTTTTAAAATGACATCTCGGTATAAATTAGTTACAGGGACTTCCGCTGTTGGAATCAAGTATAAATTATCAATCCCTACGTGGTACATCTGTCCTTCTTTATCTGGCAATTGCCCCGTTCCAAAACCGGATGCTTCGTTTACCAATAAGGGAACCATCATTTCATCGTAGCCTGCTTTTTCTGCTTCGGCTAAAAAGAAGTTGATTAACGCTCTTTGCATTTTAGCGCCTTTTCCTTTATAAACTGGGAAACCTGCACCGGTAATTTTTACGCCTAATTCAAAATCGATCAGGTTATATTTTGATGCCAATTCCCAATGTGGCAAAGCGTTTTTTGGCAAATTCGGTAGTTCTCCGTTACTTAAAACGACTTCGTTTTCTTCTGGTGTTTTTCCCTTTGGGACGCTACTATGTGGCAAATTTGGCAGTACAACTAATTTTTGTTGTAACTCATGCTCAATCATCCCCAATTCCTCTTGTAACGCTTTTACGTCTTCTTTAGATTTTGATGTCTCTGCTTTTATTGCTTCTGCTTCGTCTTTTTTTCCGTTGCGCATCAATTCGCCAATCTGTTTAGCCGCCGAGTTTCCTTTTGCCAAAAGCTCATCTGCTTGTGCTTGGGTGCTTTTTCTTTGATCATCCAAACGGATAATCTGGTCAACTAGCTCAGGCTGATTGAAATTCTTTACGCTTAATCGCTCTAAAACTTCCTCTTTATTTTCGCGGATATAACTAACTTGCAGCATCTTTTTAATTTTTTACAAATATAGTATTGCGTAATTGGTATTAGATAACAGGAAAAGATAAATTTATAATTCAATCTGATTGTAAATGGCAAAATCCAGAATTTATATTGACACCTCTGTAATTGGAGGATATTTTGACGTAGAGTTTCAAGATTATTCTCGCCTGCTTTTTGATAGGATTATCGCTAAAGATTTCGACGTTTATTTTTCGGAAGTGAATGAAACAGAATTGAGTTTAGCTCCGACACACATTCGAGAGATTAAAAATTTAATTCCAATCGAATGCTACATGTACTTAGAGCTCGGCGAAGAGGCTTTAGAATTGGCACAAAATTATATTTCCGAAAAGATATTGGGAAAAGCCAGTTTGAATGATGCGTATCATATAGCAATTGCTTCGGTCAACCGATTAGATTGCTTAGTAAGTTGGAATTTCAAGCACATCGTTAATTATGACAAAATAAAGCTTTTTAACTCCGTAAATTTAAAATTTGGTTATCCACCGATTGACATTAGGACACCTTTAGAATTTTTAAAATGAAAGTAACAACCGAAAAAAAGTTTGACAGTGTTAAATACTTCAAATTGATAAAAGAAAAATTAGCCTCAAAAATGGGCGACATGAGTTTGGAAGAACAGAAAAGGTTCATGCAACAAGTACGTGAGGGCAAAATTAAGATTGCCTAATATCATGAACGGCAAACTTTACCTAGTTCCTACGCCAATTGGCAATTTAGAAGACATTACATTAAGGGCTTTACGCATTTTAAAAGAAGTGGATTTAATTTTGGCAGAAGACACCCGAACATCTGCGCCAATGCTCAAACATTTTGAAATCGACCAAAAGGTTTTCGCCCATCACCAACATAATGAACACAAGGCTGTTGCAGAAATTGTTAAGTTTTTAAAAGAAGGAAAAAACATCGCCTTAATTTCTGATGC
>JBBSTQ010000569.1:0-1860 GCA_038235745.1 Sphingobacteriales bacterium | reverse complement strand
TATCTATTACCATTTTTCAGTCTTGATGTTCCTTATATTCATTGTTTGCTGTTTGGTTCGCTAATTTCCCCGACAGATCCGATTGCTGTGTTAGGGATTTTAAAGGCTACAAAAGTCCCAAAATCATTAGAAACTAAAATCGCAGGCGAATCTTTATTTAATGATGGCGTTGCTGTAGTGGTATTCATCACCATTTGGGAAGCCGCTAAATCTCCAGAACTGCCAACGTTCTCAGAAATAGGATTGTTGTTTGTGCAAGAAGCCGTAGGTGGAATAATTTTAGGTTTTTCAGTCGGCTGGGTAGGCTTTAGATTGATGAGGAGCATTGACAATTACAAGGTTGAAGTGATGATTACTTTGGCAATGGTTATGGGAGGATATGCTTTGGCCAGCATATTACATGTTTCGGGGCCACTCGCTATGGTAGTTGCGGGTCTTTTGGTGGGAAACCACGGAAAAAAATATGCCATGTCTGACGAAACTACCGAATACGTTTCGAAATTTTGGGAGCTTGTTGATGATATGCTAAATGCACTACTTTTTGTGTTAATTGGCTTAGAGTTATTGATCATAAGCGATATCAATAACTATATTTTGATAAGCATGTTGATGATTGTCATCATCCTGATAATTAGGTATGTGTCGGTTTTTATTCCCTCATTGATGATTAAATTTAGAAGTGGGTTCGACCGCAAAACAATATTGGTACTAACTTGGGGAGGCTTACGCGGCGGAATATCTATTGCATTGGCGCTTTCCTTAACGCCAGATTTAAATAAAGAGCTTTGGGTTTCTATCACTTATTTTGTAGTAGCATTTTCCATTTTAGTGCAAGGCTTAAGTTTAGGCAAGCTTACCAAACGCTTGAAGCTTGGAGCGTAAAGTATCATTTAAACTAATGATCAAGAAATTGAAGAAATTCATGTTACCATCTCTACAAACAGTTGGAATAACATTTTTATTTGCCTGTGGGCAAAAAAACGGGGGCAAAACATTAACGCAAGAAATCAATCGAGACAAATTCACTGTGGACACCTTTTCAACTTTCCCTCCCGAGATTGACGGTTGCTCTTGTTACTTCTCAAACGACTCTATAGAATTCGAAAAAGGCATTTACATCTATATGAATGATTACTCTAAAACGTCATTCCTTAAAATCAATGATGCCTTGATGAAGTTTACACAGACCGAACTTAAAGAAGTTGATAGTACCAAAAACATCACTAAGGCAAAAAATGATCTTTACGAATTAATTATCGAAACAAAGTATCTAAAACAAAGTGGATATGAAACGTATTTAAATACAGGAACAATAATATTAAAGGATAAACAAGGAAACACAGTTCAAAAAAAGTTTTACGGCGAATGCGGCTGCTGACTAATTCTAAACCCTTTTCCGTTAAAATCCCTATTTTGTCTAACATTTAAAAAAAAATATGAAAAATTTTAAATATTTGGCTTTGTTAGCCACCGTAACTTTAGTTTCGTGTCTCTCTTTGGGCTTACAGAAAGACAAAAATCAGAAAGAAAAAATAGCATCAACGCCTGAAGAAAATTATCAGTCGTACTGTTCTGGTTGCCACGGTGCAAAAGTGAACGCTTTCGCCGATAGAAAATGGAAGTATGGCAAAACACCAGAAGATCTTTTCAAATCGATAAAGCTTGGACACAAAGAAGGTGGCATGCCGGCCTTTGCCGAAACTTTTAAAGACGATGAAATTAAAGCAATTGCAGATTATATTTTAAAAGGGATTGAAAATGTTGATAGATACGCTTTTGATGACAAACCGAAATCTGATATTTTTGATACCGAGAACGGTAAAATAAAATTGGTAAATGTATTTGATAAAGCAAAAAACC
>JBBSTQ010000568.1:0-1867 GCA_038235745.1 Sphingobacteriales bacterium | reverse complement strand
GATTCTTTTGAAAGTGTGATTGCAAAAGAAATACGGACGTATGGTTATCAGGTGCATACCAATGTTGGCTGCTCGGATTATAAAATTGATATTGCCGTAGTTGATAAAGAGAATCCCTCGGCATATATTCTTGGTGTTTTAACGGATGGGAAAAATTACCAGAATTCTAAAACCTTAAAAGATCGCGAGATTACGCAGGTAAGTGTCCTTAAAATGTTGGGCTGGAACATCCATAAAGTTTGGTCAACAGAGTGGTGGGAAAAGCCGGATAAGGTTTTGGGTGGCATAGCGAATGCTATTAAAGCTGCGGAAGAACAGAAGGTCAATCCACCAGAAAAACCAGAAATAGTTAAGGTGGCTATCGTTGTAGATGATGTGCTTAAAGAAAACAATTTTTCTAGCAGCCCAGAGGAAAAAACACAGCCAAAAAGTAATAGTTTAGCGAATAATTCAGCTCAAAGCAATTATCAACTTGCTCAACTAAAAGCGGTAAATAATAGCACTTCGGACGAGTTCTTCTATTTGTCAAGCGTTGGTTTAATAGTTGAGCAGATAAATAACGTTTTAATTGCCGAAGCACCCATTAGCAAAAACTTATTATGTAAAAGAGTTTTAGCTGCTTGGGGCATATCCCGCTTAGGAGCAAGAATAAGCCAACATTTCGAATCTATATTTAAACAGTTAGAAACCAAAACAGTAGCTGAAAACGGTAATGATTTCTTTTGGAACGGAAATCAAAACGCTACAGATTACATTACTTTTCGGACTCCCGATAATGACAACAACAAAAGAGATGCAGATGATTTGCCACCACAGGAGGTTGCAAATGGCATAAAGGAGATATTATTAAACCAAATCAGTTTGCCGGAAGTAGATTTGATACGTGAGACCGCAAAGCTTTTTGGGTACGCTAGGATAGGTATTAACGTGGAAGCCAAGATGAAAGCTGGTATAGCAAGAGCGATTACGAATGGCTATATCAAAGAAAACGGTGGACGGATGATTATCAATGAGGGATAAATTGCTTCGAGACAACTGGAAAGCATCTCCAACAAAAAATTCGATTCCATTTGCTTCACAAACGAAATCGGATTAAACCAAAAACCGTCTTTATTATCCACTTTATCTGCCACTTCCACCATCTCTTAAAGACGGAGGTAAAGAACAAGAATCTGACGAAAAGGAAAGCTTGAACGGTCTGTAAATCTATTTGGTAAATCATCAGCATACAGAAATGTTAAAAAGTGATTTATCGACAAAATGTTTTTGAAAGTTTGCCAGAACGTTATCGAAAAGCGCAAAAAAACATACCCAATAAAAAGAAGACAGTCGCCAATACGGCAACTGAGTTCGTTAAAAATATGTAGTGAACCATATATAATGAAACAAAGTTGCAAGTTATTCGTTATCAGTCCGATTATTGTTTAATTAAGATTTTCACATTTAGTGAATGATTTTGTTACAATTTTATTTAATAACGGTCAATATTTTGGATACTTTTGCGATATGAAATTTTTGAACAACAATAGATTGAAAAATGGGGGGTTAGCATTTATATTGCTAGGTCTCCTTTTTGCATCTGTTCCATTTTTTCAGATTTTTCATCACCACGTTTATTCAAGCGATACTTCTAAAGTTGCGTACGTAAAGGATTACGAGACTAAATGCTGTAAACCTTTAAAAATACAAAGCCACTTCAATGCAATCTTAGCGCCTCAAGAAGCTAAAATCAAAATAATTTTCATAGATAATTATACTATCCATACTTATAATTATTCCTATAATACTGTTGTTAAGTTAAGCAACAAAGCTCCCCCTGTAACTCCTATTGTATAATTCCCCCACAATTTAGGTTTAATCAAATTTT
>JBBSTQ010000567.1:0-1890 GCA_038235745.1 Sphingobacteriales bacterium | reverse complement strand
TATTCAATCCGTCTGCGGTGGCTATAATCAGCTTGCCATCATCATCTTGCTCAATATCGTTGACCTGATTATTGCTCAAGCTTTTTTCATCGTCAATCTGATGCTTAAAAATCAACCAGTCTATCCCGTCGAACCGGTTTAAGCCATCCTCTGTACCTACCCAAATAAACCCTTTTTTATCTTGAAAGGTGCAATAAACTGTATTCTGCGACAGCCCGTCATTGATGGTTAAGTGCTTGAATTTAAAAGGCCTAACTTGCCCGTTAGCTTGCCCTAAAGAAACAACCAAAAACGAAATGCATAAAAAACATTTTAATACTATCTTCACGAAAAGTTAATTGGTTAGCGTTTATACTTGCTGAGCATTTTAAATATAGATTTAATTTTTTGAATTTTGAATTTCTTATTCTAAACTTATAGCCTGGATTTTATAAACTCAAAATAACTGTCCCAGTCGTAAGCCGTAATTCCGTGTTTTCCAGTTCTCAAATGGAAACCTAATCTTTCGCTACGCAAAGGGTTGTTGACTTTAGGAAGTGTTTCTGCTGGCAATCCTTTAAAACCATACAAATTGTAAATTGGTTCAGCAGCCTTGAGGGCTAAAAACTCGCCTTTCGGGTCTTCGTTCAAATCTTCTTCTGCAGCACCAACGTATAAAGGACGAGGTGCCACCAAAGCCATTACCATGTGCTGATCAAAAGGCATTTTAGCTACATTGTTTGCGTATTTACTGAAATTTAAAGAAAACCACTGTCGAAAAACTTTGGTAATCCGACCTACCGACTCACCAAATTGTCTAGCAAATAAAGCGTCTCCGCCCTTTCCCGCTTCGGTGCTAATCACAATTGCAAAACGCTCATCTAGAGCGCCAGCCCACAAAGATGCTTTTCCCATTCGAGATAAACCTGTTAAAACCACTCGTTTTTGATCAATTTGAGGATCTGTTTCAAAATAATCCATCGCCCGGCTTAAACCCCAAGCCCAAGCGCCAATGGTGCTAAAATTATCTTTTCGTTTTTGCAGTTTCGGATACAACGATTGCACTGCGTTATCAAGGTTAAAATAATCTGGATCAATATCTCCCGCATAAATTATTGCCACCGCATAACCTTCATCAATCATACGTTCTACCGGAAAAACTTCAGAAGCATAACCTCTTGACGCTTCGCTTGCCCTATTATTTACAGCTCCCTTTGATTTTTTAGGCACCCAGCTTTGCGTGATTCTTATGTTCGGGTCGTTAACAATCTCTTGATTGCCGGCAAAATTTAAACCTAAAATTAGTGGCGCTGGTTGTTTTGTATTATTGGGGATGTAGATTAAAACATCCATAAAAACGCTATCCACACGTTTATCAAAAGTTACTCTTACCTGTTTTCTGGTCGCTTTTCCGCCGAGCGCTTTTGTATCTGTATCAAAAACTGTAAAAACCATTCGTTTTGGTTTTTTTGGCATTTGGCCGTACATTTCTTTTTTTAGGAGGCTGATGATTTCACACCTTCTTTTTTTCTCCCATTGATGGGCGCTGCTAACCTCTTTCCCATTATTCATTTTAGTCAACGACGGCAAAACATAATTTGGGACTTCAGCTTCGTTTAGCTTTTGCGATTGCAGATTTCCAAACAGAAACACAAGTGCAACAACAAGTAAAACTGAAGTATTAACCCGACGGTAATTAATAGATATAAATTCATGCTGCATATTTAATATCTGGGTGGTTGAAATATTTGGCTACCCTGTTAGGGTTTTCCATCAACATATTCATGTGGTTTTTGACATTTTCTTCCAGTTTGGATACATTCTTAGGCGATGGCTTTGCTGACAATCCTTGTTTTAGATCACAGTTCAGGTATTCATCCGGATTTTTTTCAGGTGAATAAGAGGGAAGAT
>JBBSTQ010000566.1:0-1891 GCA_038235745.1 Sphingobacteriales bacterium | reverse complement strand
TCGCCAAAATCAACATCGTAATAAAAACCTGTTTCTATTGCTGGCCCAATTCCGAATTTTGTTCCTGGGTAAAGTGCTTCCAAAGCTTCTGCCAGTAAGTGGGCAGATGAATGCCAAAAAGTTGATTTTCCGTTAGCATCATTCCATGTTAACAATTTAACGCTAGAATCCTCATTGATCGGCATCGATGAATCTACCACCTGTCCGTTAACTTCGGCAGCCAAAACATTACGGGCTAAACCTTCGGAAATTGATAATGCTACTTGATGGGCATTGGTTCCTTTTTCATATTCCCGCATTGAACCATCGGGAAGTGTAATTTTAATCATCTACAATATGATTTATAGGTTGTGAAAATTATTTAATGTACACCCATACAAATGAGTGTTTTTATTTGAGGTGCAAAATTAACAAATTTAATATCAATACGTTTAGTTTTATAGAAAACAAGAGTTCAAAACGGTAAAATGGCAATTTCAAATTATCGGACAGTGGAGAGGTATCATTATTGTAATCTGCATTTAGCATCGGTAAAATTTGAATTACTGATTTCACGAAAATTCATTAGAACGAAGCGTTAAAAAACATTTATATGGATTGGAAAAAGTTATTGATAGATAGTACGATAGGCGTTGAAAAAGTTGCAGACGAGTTGATATTTAACATTCGCAGAAAACTTAAATGGAATTCGCCAGTAGTGATTATGCCCTATCGCAGTTATGGCAGAAAAGATTATTTGTATGTGATTGGTAGAGTTCTAGAAAACAAACTGATTAAACCATCAGAAAGTGCGGAAAGCTTGATGACCAATTTATCTAATATGTATAAAAGGTTTCAGAGTGATGAAGTGCCCGGCGTAACCATTGAGCTTGATTACCATGGCGAAAAACACAGAGTAAAAAGTGATGAGGAAGGATATTTTAAATTTGTATTTGAACCTGAACATATCCCCACCGAAACCGCTCTTTATCACTTGGTCTCGCTTAAAATCATAGACTCTCCTATTCCTTATGCAGAGGAAACTTTTATAGCAGAGGTAATGATTCCGCCGGTTGATGCTGAGTTTGGAGTAATTAGCGATATTGATGATACCGTGATAGAGACATCCGCTACAAAAATTTTAGCGATGGCAAAAACGGTATTCCTAAATAACGCACATTCTCGTTTGCCTTTCCCTGGAGTTTCTGCATTTTACGAAGCCTTGATGTTGGGGAAAAACGGTAAACGCAACAACCCGTTTTTCTACGTCTCCAGCAGTCCTTGGAACACTTATGATTTGTTGAAGGAGTTTTTGGACTTAAACAAAATTCCAGAAGGACCATTATTGCTTCGGGATTTCGGTTTGCAAGAAAATAAGTTTTTCAGCAGCGGACACATGGGTCATAAAACCAAAGAAATTACCAACATTTTGGAAACTTATCCAGATTTGAATTTCATTTTGATTGGCGATAGCGGTCAGCAGGATATTTACATTTACACAGAAATTGCCATCAAATTTCCAACAAGAATTTTGGCGATTTATATCAGAGATCTAGACCTTAAAAAGACAGGTAAAGATGTATTGAACCAAGTTAGTAAAGCAGCCATTTTAGGCATCGAAATCAACCTTTTGAAAGATGCTGAATTAGCAGCAAAACATGCTGTCGAAAAAGGGCTTATTTTTACTGAGGCTCTTGAAGCAATTGAAGAAGATAAAAAACAGGATACTGGGGAACTATCGGGGAAAAAAGAAGAGGGAATTATTTAGAGAAAATTAAGTAAATTTAATTCTTAAAGTAATTATTAGATACTCTGCTACAATCAATTAAATGAACCACATAAAATTAAAAATTGAATTTTTAGGTTTTTCTTTTATTCATCGACATATTTGAAATTCCGGAATTAAAGTTTA
>JBBSTQ010000565.1:0-1902 GCA_038235745.1 Sphingobacteriales bacterium | reverse complement strand
TACTGTTTCCGTACATCGCGAATGGCATCTTGCGCACCACGCTTATCAAACTTATTGATGGCAACCATGTCTGCAAAATCGAGCATATCAATTTTCTCTAACTGCGTTGCGGCACCAAACTCGGGCGTCATCACATATAAGGAGACGTCACAGTGCTCGGTAATCTCAGTATCCGACTGCCCAATACCAGAAGTTTCCACAATTACCAAATCAAAACCTGCAACTTTACAAATATCAATCGACTCTTGCACATATTTGGAAAGTGCCAAATTTGCCTGTCTTGTTGCCAAGGAGCGCATGTAAACTCGGGAGTTATTGATGGCATTCATCCTAATTCTATCGCCCAACAACGCACCACCTGTTTTTCGCTTCGACGGATCTACAGAAATAATCGCCAAAGTTTTATCGGTTTCCACTAAAAATCTGCGCACCAGCTCATCCACCAAAGATGATTTCCCAGCTCCACCTGTTCCCGTAATCCCTAAAACGGGAGTCTTATTATTGGCGATTAATTTCTTTACTTCTTTTAAAAACTCACTCGCTTCCGCAGGAAAATTCTCTGCTACAGATATGGCAGAAGCCAGAGCTTTCACATTTCTTTCAGGCAAAACATCAATTTCATTCTTTAGTTCTTGAACAGTCGGATAATCCGTCTGCTGTAACATATCGTTAATCATCCCTTGCAACCCCATGCTTCTACCGTCATCTGGCGAGTATATTTTACTAATGCCGTAAGCTTCTAGCTCCTTGATTTCCTCGGGCTGAATCACTCCACCGCCACCTGCAAAAATCTTGATGTGCCCTGCTCCTCGCTCCTTCAACAAATCGAACATGTATTTGAAGTATTCGATATGCCCGCCCTGGTAAGATGTCATTGCGATTCCCTGTACATCTTCTTGAATAGCGCAGTTTACTACCTCATCCACCGAACGATTATGCCCCAAATGAATAACCTCTGCTCCCGACGACTGCAATATCCTACGCATAATGTTAATTGTTGCATCATGTCCATCAAAAAGCGAAGCAGCAGTTACAAATCTTATTTTATGTTTTGGTTTATAAACGGAGGTATCTTTCATTTTATAGAGTTTGAGCTAAAGTGAGATGATGATCAAATTTAAGGTTTTCGTGTTGGATTGCCTAAAATTGGTTTGGCAATGAATTTCAAAACTTTTGAAACGAAAAAAGCCACCCAAAAGGTGGCTTTTCAAATCTTAAAAACAGCAATGTTATTTACCTGCTGCCTTAGCATGATCTGCTAAAAACTGCGCTAAGCCACTATCTGTCAATGGGTGCTTCAACAATCCCAAAATTGAACTTAAAGGACCAGTCATAACATCTGCACCAATTTTAGCACATTCTACAATGTGAACAGAGTTACGGATTGAAGCCGCTAAAATCTCAGTTTCATAACCATAGTTATCAAAAATTAAACGGATATCTTCTATTAATCCAAAGCTATCAGCACCTATGTCATCTAAACGACCCAAAAACGGAGAAACATAATTTGCGCCTGCTTTTGCCGCCAATAAAGCCTGACCAGCAGAAAAAATCAAAGTACAATTAGTTCTAATTCCTTTATCGCTAAAATATTTCAAAGCCTTAATTCCGTCTTTAACCATTGGAATTTTAACAACAATTTTATCGTCGAGTGCAGCTAAAGCATTACCTTCTTTAACCATTCCGTCAAAATCAGTCGAAATAACTTCGGCACTTACGTTATCATCCACAATAGCACAAATATCTCTATAATGTTGTAGCACATTTTCTTCGCCTGTAATGCATTCTTTAGCCATTAAACTTGGATTGGTAGTTACACCGTCCAATACACCTAGTTCCTGAGCCTCTTTAATCTGAGCTAAGTTTGCGGTATCAATAAAAAATTTCATATTATTTTAATTT
>JBBSTQ010000564.1:0-1917 GCA_038235745.1 Sphingobacteriales bacterium | reverse complement strand
GTTTTAGGTTTAAAAATTTCAACCTGTAGTTTTGCAATTTGAGCTCGTTTTAAACGTCTAATTAATTCCTCGGTTTTTCCAGAAAACATAGAGCCACATATCACCTCAATGCTTCCCCCTAACTCGTATCTTCTTTTAAACCTATCGTCATTAAACATAATTGCACCAAACCTTTCGGCTAATATCAGAATTATATGTTATTTTTGATAGCATTGTACCAACATAAATACCCATTAAATACGTTTCTAATATCATGATGAGTAAGTCACAGATCTTAAAAAAAATCGGAAATATTATTGAAGAATTAAGCGAACAGCAACAATATTTAGCTAGTACCAATAAAATCAATTTGTTAGAGCTTGAGCTTTTTACCGCCAATGCAGATTTTTTGATCGACCATATCGAATTTTTGAAGAAACTTAATGATAAACGTTACGATTCGGAGTCACAAGACACCCCGGCTTTAGAAGCTAAAACTGAAACAAAGCAAGCGCCTCAACCAGAAATTGTTGAGAAACCTCAAGAAGTTGACGCTGAGAAAGAAGAAAAACCTAGAAAATTCAGTTTTTCTTTGGATGAAGAGCCTACAGAGATGATTTTCGACTTTGAAAGAAAAATTGCTGTTGATGTGGTTTTTGATAGACCATTGAACAACGATGAAAAACGTTTATTAGAAGAAAAATCTAGTGCGCCAGAACCTAAGGAAGAAGAGTTTATCGTTCTTGATGATGTGGAAGTAAAGGAAGAAGTTAGAAAAAAAGAGGATGATAAAGATATTGAACCCTATCTAATTACGGAGGATCAAAGGAAATCAAAGGCTTCTGCTACAGAAAATCAACCTTTAGAAGAATTGGTAAACTACCGTCCAGAACGATTTGTTGATGAAAGTTTTAAGGCCGATGAAATGACTGAAAAAGTTCCTCAACAATCAATACCAAAGCCTGCTACTTTTAAGGAAGAAGATACAAAACCTTTCCCTGCTGATGAGGAACCACAAAACAAAGAAGTTAGTAGTCCGTTACCCGTAGCTGTTGAAGAGAAGCGATTGACTTTAAATGAAATGCTTTCCGCAAAACTTAAACAAAGTGGTGCAAGCCATCAACGAAAAAAACTGGATGATTTAAAAGCAGCGATAAGTATAAATGATAAAATGGTGTTTATTAAAGAACTTTTTAATGGGTACAATTTAGCATACAGCGAAGCCATTGAAATTGTTAACCGTTTTGAAAGTTTTGAGTCTGCGGATAACTTCTTGCAAAAAAACTACTCGGTTAAAAATGATTGGGAGAATAAGCAAGTAACCGTGGCTAGATTTTATGAATATCTGCAGCAAAAGTTTGTGATTTAGACATTGAATTTTAATACTCAGTGTATTTTCAATTTCGACAATTATAAAGCGAAAAATTGTTTTTTAGAATCCATCAGTTAAAATTCTCAGCTACTTTAATTTTAATAGCTAGGTTTTAGCTCTTTATACTATTTAATGCCTCCTCAAAAAAAAGTTATTCCGAAGAAGGCTACGGCTTCAAAAAAAACTTACACACCGCGTAAAGCAAAACCAAAGAACAAAAGCTTTTTGAAGCTTAAAGTGATTGGGATAATTATAGTTGCTCTACTGTTTTCTCCATTATATTATGGAAAAGTGCTGAAAACGGCTGTTTCTACCAGCAGATGGTTTAGAGATTTGTTTGTTTTTGATGGATATCCACATTACGATGAGTTCGCAATTCGTATTCCCCGAAAATATTACGTTCACGGCATTGATGTTTCTTACTATCAGGGTAGAATTGATTGGGATAAGGTTTCAAAAATAGACAACAACGGGATAAAAGTGTCATTTGCTTTTATAAAAGCAACCGAAGGCGTCACTCTGGTTGACTCGTATTTTCAGCGGAATTGGCGAGAAACTAAAAATTC
>JBBSTQ010000563.1:0-1921 GCA_038235745.1 Sphingobacteriales bacterium | reverse complement strand
TTTACACGCTTTTCAAGAGGTGGTAAATAAATACAATATCACTTTTGATTTGATTGATGCTTTCTTAAAATCCATGGAAATGGATTTGGATAAAACCAGTTATACAGATGCCTGCTACCACGAATATATTTACGGTTCTGCCGAGGTGGTGGGTTTAATGTGTCTGCGTATTTTTTGTGATGGTAACGATGCACAATACCAAGACTTATTGCCTCAAGCCAGACGGTTAGGTGCAGCCTTTCAAAAAATTAATTTTTTAAGAGATATAAAAGCAGATTACGACGAACGTGGCAGAACTTATTTCCCTGGTGTAGATTTTAAGAAGTTTGGCGAGCAGGATAAAAAAGAAATAGAGGCGGATATCAAAGCAGATTTTGACGAAGCCCTAGCAGGCATTAAGCGATTGCCACAAGGTGCAAAATTGGGAGTTTATATTGCCTACGTTTATTATCTGGAGCTGTTTAATAAAATTAAAAACACATCAGCTGCTACTATTTCTGATAAGCGGATTCGGGTTGCTGATGCGCAAAAGCTATTTTTGATGGCACAAGCTTATACTAAAAACAGATTAAACTATGTTTAAGTAAAATTCGTTTATTAGGTTAAACAAACAATCGGATGAAACTCTTATTCTCAATTATTATATTTTTAGGTTCTTTTATTCAATCAAACGCAATGGATATTGGCCAGTTACGCAAAGATTACATTAACTCCATTAGCAATAGCGATAAGGCAGATGAACTTTATGAGAAGCTTGGGGCAGTCAAAAACCCAGATGCTTTAACACTAGCCTATTTAGGTTCTGTAGAAGCCATTAAGGGCAAACACGCTTGGAACCCGGTTGATAAACTGAGTTATTTGAAACAAGGTTTTGCAACGATTAATAAGGCAGTTGCAAAAGACCCAAACCAGCTGGAAGTTAGGTTTTTGCGTTTTACTTTGCAATATTATGTACCTGGATTTTTAGGTTATAGTAAAAACCTAATAGCCGACAAGGACAAGATTGTTTCTATTCTTAAAAAACATCCTTCTGATGATTTGAAGGTTGATGGGGAAATACTAAAAAATATGGTCAATTTTATGATTGATAGTAAAAAATGCAATGCGCAGGAAGTCGCAGTTTTAAGAAAAGCTTTAAAGTAAATGGATCAAAAGTACACCTACCTCCTTATCAATTTTTTAACTATTCTTTTTCCACTGATTTTATCGTTCGATAAAAAAGTCGGGTTTTATAAGAAATGGAAATATATAGCCCCAGGATTACTGATCACTGGCGTTTTGTATTTGATTTGGGATTACATTTTTACTTTTAAAAATGTTTGGTCTTTTAACGATGATTATATTTTGGGGATTAAGCTATTCGGGCTTCCGTTAGAGGAGATGCTCTTTTTTATAACCGTCCCTTTTGCGTGTATCTTCATTTACGAATGTTTGATTTGTTATTTTAAGCTTAACATCAACGAGAAAGTCGTGAAGTTGATCAGTGTATTTTTATTGTCGGTAAGTTTTGTTTTGGCGCTTTTGTACGCTGATAGGCTTTATAGTATCATCAACTTTTTGACTTTAGCAATCGTTTTACTCTATACGCTGATGAAACCGATTAAGTTAGATATGGGTAAGTTTTACGTGGCTTATGCAGTTTCTTTGCTTCCGTTTTATATAGTCAACGAAATTTTAACTTCTATCCCGATTGTAAGCTACGATAATACTCAAAACATGGGTTTTAGAGTCGGGACGATTCCTTTTGAAGACCATTTTTATTCGATGTCGTTAATTTTGCTGAATTTGATTTTCTTTGAATATTTTAGAAATAGAAATGGAAAGCGAATTGCCTGAGTACACCAAATTTCAACTTGCCTTACGAAACGGACAAGATAAACCACAGATTTGGGTGGCTTATTTGGGTTTAATTTACGATGTT
>JBBSTQ010000562.1:0-1959 GCA_038235745.1 Sphingobacteriales bacterium | reverse complement strand
TAAAACACCAAGAATATATGCCGAGGGATTCTCTTTATCAACTACGGCAATATCAATTTTATAATCCGAGCAGCCAACATTGGTATGCACCTGATAACCATACGTCCGTATTTCTTTTGCAATCACACTTTCAAAAGAATCGGCATCTTCAGCAGAAAATTTAGTTCTAATTGGAAGCACCATCTTACCTTTTTCGGCATAAGCCAAAAAAGCCTTTAAACCGGCAACACCTTCGGAACCTGCTCTGTTTAAATCAATTCTATCTGCTGTAAGTGTAGAGAAAACCTTCATCTCATATCTTGCTCTGGAAACGGCAACATTCAACCTTCTCCAACCGCCCTCTCGGTTTATAGGTCCAAAATTATGGCTTACATTGCCGTTTTGGTCTGGGCCATATCCAATAGAAAACAGGATGATATCTCTTTCATCGCCTTGTACATTTTCCAGGTTCTTGATGAAAATGGGTTCTTTAGCTTCCAGGGCAACTGCTTCTAAATCAGGACGTAAACGGTAAACATCAGTCAGTAAATCTTCTATCAAAGTTTGCTGTACGGAGCTAAAAGTCACAATCCCAACACTTTTTTCGGATAGCTTTGGATCCGAAAGTCTTGCAATTACTTCATTTACTATTGCCTCAGCTTCTCCTCTATTTTGTTTTGATTTGCCTTTATCGTAAAAACCATTTACCGGTACAAACTGCACCTTGCTCACAATGTCATCCGTAGAGGGGAAAGTCAACAATTTGTTGTCGTAATACTTGGAATTGCTAAATGCAATCAGGCTTTCGTGTTTGCTTCTGTAATGCCACAACAGATGTTGGGACGGCATAGAAAGAGCCAAACAATCATCCAAAATACTTTCTAAATCTTCCTTGTCAATATTTTCTTCATCTATATTATTTGATGAAAAAAAGTTTGTCGGCGGCATCTGTTTTGGATCGCCTACCACAATTACATTCGTCGCTCTCGCGATTGCACCTATTGCTTCGCAGGTGGGCATTTGTGATGCTTCATCAAAAATTACCAAATCAAATTTGGTACTATCCGCATCAAAATATTGCGCTACGGAGATGGGGCTCATCAGCATACAAGGCGTTAACCTTGGCAGTAAGTTTGGGATGGAATCAAATATCTTCCGGATGGAAAGTGCTCTTCCGTTGTTTCTAATTGTTTTTTGTAAGAAACCAATTTCCGAACTTTGGGAGGCTTCTTGCGTAAATGAAGGAATCTTTGAAGCGAGTTTGGCGTAAAGTTCTTTTTTTGTCAACTCTTCAAATCGACTGCTTAACTCACTAAACTTTTTAATTTTTTTACCGAATAATTCCCCATTAAAAACTGCCAGATTTGGATTTTTTTCGATGATGTACTCTGCCCCGGATTTAAAGAAACCTTTTTTAAACTGCAATACGACTTCCTCTGTTTTTACAACTCCACTTTCATAAGCATTAATTAAGGATTGAAGTTGAGCGTCAACGGCCTTGTTTTTAATCTCGATCCAATTGAACCAATCTTTAAGCTCGTTGATATGAATGAGCCAGTTAGCCGTTTCTGTAAGCAGGAATTTTGTCCACGCTGGCACCGATCCTTTTGACGCCCCGAAATTGACATTCAGCAAGTTTTCAATTTTGAGTTCTAGCTCGCTAATCTGTTTTTTAACACCGATAAAATTTGAAAACGCATCTGTATTAGCTAGGGAATAACTTTGGCTTCCTTCGCTCAGTTTAGTGCTTAAAGAAAGTCGCCATTGTTTGATTTCAGAAACCCCGATAATTGAAATTATCGCCTTATTAAGTTTTATGATGCTTTCACTTATCGCTTTAAGCTTTGCCCAATCTGGTTCTCCGCTTTTCCATAAAAATCCGAGCACTTGCGGAAGAAAATCTGCCTTATCGATCAACTGTTGTTCTTCCTGATATTCAATTACTTTTTGGAGCGTATTTTTTATACTCTCTTTTTCAAT
>JBBSTQ010000561.1:0-1979 GCA_038235745.1 Sphingobacteriales bacterium | reverse complement strand
GCAAACTAGCAACCAAACTTTCTCTAATCAGGTTAATTATTTGGATGAGAAAGTGGGGGCAAGTAATCGTTCGCTTAAAATGCTGACCAATCCTGATGTAAAATTGGTAACGCTGAAAGGCACAGATAATTCGCCAAGTTCTAATATTATGGTTGCCTTTAATCAAAAGGAAGAGAGGGTTATGCTAGACTTTACAAGCATGAATATCCCGAAAAACGATGAACAACATCAGTATCAACTTTGGGCTTTGGTTGACGGCAAGCCGGTTGATTTGGGCGTGTTTGATACAGAAGATGGCGGAATTGGCTTAAAGGATATGAAATCGATTGGAGTTGCGCAAACTTTTGCAGTAACATTAGAACCACGAGGTGGTAGCGTTAGCCCAACATTAGAAAAACTAATGGTGCTTGGCAACATTTAAGAATCAATATTATGTGATTGAACCCAAAACCTCTAAAAAAGGTTTTGGGTTTTTTATTTGCCTGTTTTTGGGTTTTAAATCTTTTAAAAACTTGATTTTCCCCGTAAGCTTGTTATATTTGCACCTATATAATATCTCTTCGTAGAAATTAAAAAAGACATGAAATTAATTTTGAAACCAACACATCATCTACATCATCGCTAAGGCGATGTTATATTTTGTATGTTTTGTACGTCAAAACTTTTTTATTCTAATTCTTTAGTCTTTTTATTAATACCCAAAAATCTTGAAAACTTTAAAAATTGCTATCCAGAAGTCTGGCAGATTAAATGAAAAATCTGTAGAACTGTTAAAAAACTGTGGACTTTCTTTTGAAAACTATAAAAGCTCTCTAATTACCAAAGTCTCAAACTTCCCTTTAGAAATTCTTTTTTTAAGAGATGATGATATTCCTGAATATGTTGAAGATGGCATTGCCGATCTTGGAATTGTTGGGGAAAACGGAATTGAAGAGGCCGATGTTGATGTTTCTTATTTACAACGCCTCGGTTTCGGAAAGTGTAAGTTAAAATTAGCTGTTCCAAATCAAAGTGATATCAGTACAGTTGCCGATTTAAACGGAAAATCAATCGCCACCTCCTACCCTGTTATTTTACAAAAGTTTTTAGATAAAGAAAACGTAAAATCAGAAATTAAAACGATTTCTGGTTCGGTAGAAATCTCTCCAGGTTTAGGCTTGGCTGATGCTATTTTCGATATTGTGTCAACAGGTGGAACGTTGCGGAGTAACGGACTAAAACCGTTTGCAGATGTGATGTCGTCTGAAGCGATTTTGATTGGTCGTAAAGGGATAGAAAGCGATGCATTGGTTTCCGAGTTGCTACAACGCATACAGTCTGTAATGCGAGCTAAAGAAACTAAATATGTTGTTTTAAATATAGAAAAAACCAACTTGGACAAAGTATTGGCTTTACTTCCTGGCGTTAAAAGTCCGTCGGTTTTACCTTTAGCAGAAGAAGGCTGGGTGGCAATACATACGGTAATCCCAGAAATTGATTTTTGGAATCATATCAACGAGTTGAAAACCGCAGGCGCACAAGGAATTGTGGTAATGCCGATTGAGAAGATAATTTTGTAGTTGACTATTAGTTGATCAGATGGTTAGTTTGTTAGGTGGTTAGGAGACTAACTAACGGCTAGAAAACTAACAAAACTAACCACCTAAAAACCTAACAACCTAACAGATGAGAACATATAATTATCAAGATTTAAGCAAAGCGGATATTAAGAAACTAGTATCTCGTAACGCTGATGCTGGAAATGAAATCCGAGAGAAAGTTGAGCAAATTATTTCTGAGGTTAAAACCAACGGAGATCAAGCTTTAAAAAACTTTGCTTTACAGTTTGATAAAGTTGAATTACAAACGCTCTTTATTGAGAAAGAAGAGATTGCGAATTTAGCTGACGGAATTTCTGATGACGTTAAACAAGCTATTAACGTTGCCTACACCAATATTAAAAAATTCCACGAAACGCAAATTCCAAAAGAAGAAAAAGT
>JBBSTQ010000560.1:0-1995 GCA_038235745.1 Sphingobacteriales bacterium | reverse complement strand
TCATATTGAGAATGTTTTCACTGGTAAAACGTGGGGAAAACTATGTTGAAAACTATCAAAATGCAGCTTAAAAAAATAAAATTTGGTAATTTATTAAACCTAGAATACTATCGGATTTGGTTTTATAAAACACTGGATAGTTTAAAGTAAATTGAGCTGTGGGTTCAAACTGATGTTGGTGATGCCGGGCTGCAAACCATCCGCACGAACACCTAACATCAGCGAAACATAAGAATCAATTAACCACAAAAGCAAAATAGTGATTTATAGTTGATTGTAAACGTCCAGCCACAATTTTATAAACACATTATTAGGGGGAGTACACCTGCTTATCTTTCTTTTCCTTTTAGCTTCTAAGTTATTCTGCCACCTTCATTGTCTGGTCTGTTGTAGGGCGGTTGGACTGCCACGACACCATCCTGACTTTGTTTTTGACTAATACATAAACAGCCGTAAAAGAGAGGTGTTCCAACATTTTGTACCATTCGCCTTTTTCATCTTTGTATCGGAAAACTAAATCCCCTCTTCCATTTACAACTCCCGTTTTGCCATATATCCTAATGTTCGCAGATAGATTGGCGGAGCTATCGTAGAACAGTGTTTTGTTTTTTAGCGCATCTACATAACCTCGTTTTGGTGAAAAACCACCATTTGGAAAACCAAGGGTAACATCTTCTGCCAGTAATTGGTCAACCAACTGGTAATCTTCCGCAAGGATGCCATCAATGAAAGATTGATGCGCCTTTCGCACCTTTTCTTTCATAACATCATTTGACTGCGCATTGGAGGCAAGCGAAGTGATAAGAGCGACTAATAAGACAATTAATGTTTTTTTCATATCACAATTTTATAAATTCTAATTTAAGGTATTTAGATGGAGCCTTATAGAATATCTGATTATATGATAATCCTTCTAAGGGAAACTTGCATGGCTCTCCTCTATAGCATACCATAAGGTTCGATAAAGTTTTTCACTGTATCAATAAAAAGCGGAACGCCATCTCTTGCATCTTCAATTCCTTTTTTATGTCCGCCAACGCTGAACGGTTGATAAGCTGGCCTTCCAATTATTATTTCCGCTTCGGGATATTGAAAATTAGGGTCAAGCTTTACTGCAAAGCAATCACCGTTTAAGTTCTTGTTATAAGTCGCTGGGGCTGCTGTGTCCATTTCGTAGTCGATTATTTTTTAACCAGCCGCTTCAAAACCCAATGTATTATTTCCATTTCTTTTATCAATTCAACAAATTTAATAAAACCTCATCACCTAAAAATTTATAGTAATCCAAGTTTGCCTGCTCGCCATTTGGTACAAGTATATAAAAAGTTTCGTTAGCGAAATTTCGGTAGCCTAAGTTTGTGCGTAAGCAATACTTCCCGTAAAAACGGGACACGTGATGCGGTGTAGAAAAGAGATTTGTATTTTTAATTATTGAGCAGAAAATATAAATTTCAAGACAACGATAAACTCTATTTTGTGCGTCCCATTCTTGGCGCAAGGTTATCTTAGCTTTGGCGCAAGCGCTCCGCTTGTGGCATGAATTGAAAAGAATCTTCAAGTAGAGGATCTATTGAGTGGTAGATCTGCTCATTTTCAAGAATTGCTTTAATCAATTGCAGTTATTTAAAAGCACAAGCGGATGCCTGGCTAATAAAGGCGGGTCGTACAACAGGCACTGATGCTTGCGCCAATCCATGCTTTCAACGTAAACATCGCATTCTTTGTGAGTGCCGAAAATATTCTTTAATCCTTAACTTCTCTCTTGAAAAACTTTTTCCCTTCGTCTGAATCCATTGCAAAATTGATTAACCTGCTCAGTTGATTCGGCGTAAGGTTGCATTTCATATTTACATAAACCAATTGACTTGCTTCCGGCGCCGAGATGGCAACTGTGATCCTTTTAATCACGTCCTGCTCATTTTGATCGCCTTTTAAATATATCCACTGCGAATTATTATGCACCGACAGCCATTCCTCACCGGAAAGTTCATTTAT
>JBBSTQ010000559.1:0-2012 GCA_038235745.1 Sphingobacteriales bacterium | reverse complement strand
TCCATCATAATGTCGTTTTCTCGGATGAGTTTGGCAAGCCACGGAACAAGCGCCGTCTAATGTTGTTCCACATTCTTCACATTGCGTAAAGTGAATATTGCATTCTGGGTTGGCACAGTTAATCATTTTCTGCGTGGTTGTCCCGCAGTTTCCGCAGGTAGAAATCACTACCGGATTTACGGTATTTACATCCACTGCTAATCTGTTATCAAAAACATAACATTTACCATCAAAATCTTTTCCGTCAGCTTCCTTACCGTATTTAACGATTCCGCCGTGTAATTGATAAACATCGGTAAATCCTTCTTTCAGCAACAAGGCAGATGCTTTTTCGCATTTGATGCCGCCAGTGCAATAGGTCAAAATCTTTTTATCCTTATACTGCGCCAGCTCATTAATCATAGCTGGGAATTCCCTAAAATTATCAATATCTAAAGTAACTGCATTTTTAAACTTGCCCATTTTGTGCTCGTAATTAGAGCGAACATCCAAAATCACTACATCGTCGCGATCTTTCATTTCCGCAAATTCTTTAGGCTCTAAATGCTTTCCAGTTTGTTTTGTGGGGTCAATTACAGCTGGATCTTTCAAACCAGAATAAACAATCTCAGTTTTATAACGACAGTGCATTTTAATAAAACTCGGTTCATCAACCTCATCAATCTTAAACTCGGTTGCGTTAAATCTACCGTCGGCATAAATGTAATCCATGTAAGCTTTGCAGGCTTCGGCAGTTCCAGAAACGGTGCCGTTCAATCCTTCATCAGCAATGATGATACGTCCGGTTAACTTGTGAGTTTTACAAAATTTTAAATGTTTTGCGGTGTATTGCTCCGCATCCTGGATGTGGCTATAGCAATAATAAAGAAGTGTTTGGTAAGATTTCATAATTTCATTGATACTGGTGTAAACAGTGTTAAATGAAGCGCAAAGATATTAAAATTTATCTTCGGAGAAATATGTTGGTGGTCAGTTTTTTGAAAGGTGTTATTAATTTGGTTATTGTGAATAATTCAGTATTAATTCGATACAATTGAGTTTGACATTCCTTCAAGGTCTAGAACCCTCTTCTAAAACGCCACTATGTATCCTGATTAAAATTCAATAACTTTGACTATGTCCAAAGCCGAAAAAATACTCGAACAAATAAAGGAAACGGTTGCTAAAAAAGCACCCGCATCTGAAGTATATTTATTTGGCTCCAGAGCTAGAGGCACCGAAAACCCATCTTCTGATTGGGACTTGCTAATTCTTTTAAACCAGAACAACATATCCTTCGATTTTGAAACCCAATTTATGAACGATTTTTACGAACTGGAGTTAGCTACCGGGCAAATAATAGCTCCGTTGATTTATGCCAAGAAAGATTGGAAAGAAAAATATATCCACACCCAAATTTTCAAAAACATAAAGGACGAAGGCATTAGAATATTATGAAGTATGATAAAGCAGACATAATTAGATATAGAATTTCGAGAGCAAAGGAAACGCTGGACGATGCTAGAATCTTAGCTCAAAATCAAAAATGGAATTCGGCGATTAATCGCCTTTATTATGCAGCTTTTTACGCGGTAACGGCGCTACTTTTAAAAGAGAATATCAATGCATCCTCTCACAACGGCACAAAATCAAAATTCTCAGAGCATTTTATACTTACCAATAAATTATCAAAAAATCTTGGAAAAATGTATTCACAATTATTTACATGGCGTCAAAAAGGAGATTATGATGATTTGTTCGACTTCGACAAAAGTAAAGTTATGCCCTATTTTGAACCCGTGGAAAATCTTATATTAGAGATAGAGTTGCTGTTGTCAAACTAATAACACCAGAAAAAACCAAGTCCAAAAAAACCAATTCAAAATTCCGCACCCCATAAAACAACTAATTTTACTAATTTGCAAACATGCAATTTAAAGACATTGTAGGTCAGCAAGCCGTAAAAAAACATCTGGTACAAACCGTTAAAGATGAAAGGATTAGTCATGCACAGCTTTTTTTAGGGCCAGAAG
>JBBSTQ010000558.1:0-2013 GCA_038235745.1 Sphingobacteriales bacterium | reverse complement strand
ACGAGCTTACAGAAACTGCTTGATGATTTTCTCCAACTGATTTGCTGGAACAACACCGGATTGACGCCACTTTATCTCTCCGTTTTTGAAAATAATCAATGTTGGTACGCCTTGAACCTGATATTTCTTAGATGCTTGCGGACTTTTATCCACATCAACCTTAATAATGGTTGCTGTATCTCCTACTTTAGACTTTAGTTCTTCCAAGATAGGCTTCATCATTTTACATGGCCCGCACCATTCGGCAAAAAAATCTACCAAAACAGGTTTGTCCGAATTTATTGTTTCTGAAAATGTTGCCATGTCATTCTATCTCTTCAAAATTAATCTACTTAATAATTTCAGTTATCTTATCATCTTGGCTATTGTTGACAAAAAACGACCTATTGTTTTGTGTTAAAGCTCAGTTGATCCGATTTAGCCTAAGTAGTTTTCTGACAGTAACTTAACCATAAGCATTGTCTAGGAAATTAAAAGAAACATCTTAGCCGGAGTGCTTGATAAATTCCATATCAAAATTCCTAACCGATCAAAATTCCCTCATTCATCTCAATCAATTTCTTTTTAAACTCGTTTAGCAACCTATACTGAAAACCAATTTAAACACAAGAAAACTGTATTTTATTTGAGAGTGCTAGCCTTCGTTCTCAACATAAAAAACGAAGTTCTGAGATTTTAGGAAAAAAATATTCTAAAATATACTTTCTCTTAAATTGTTTACCAAAATTTACCAACAACCAAAACGACAAAGTTATTTCTTAAGCCTTCATAAGCTGAAAGCTTAAAAGCTACAAACAGCAGAGAATCTATAAACCAACCTATCGTTAAAACCGTTCTCCAAAAATGTAGCATCCGACTGGATTTTTAAACTATGCTTTTTGAAATAATGGGAAAATCCGAGCACATATTCTTTTTGAGCGTTCATGTTTGAGGCAACTTTATTATCCGGTGTAATTTGGGCATATCTAATTGCAATTTCGTTCGTTTTGGTAAAAAAACAACCGCCTTGTATCAAAAAAGTATTTCCTGAAATCACGTTATTATTTTGCGTAATGTCATTTACATTAGTAATTACACCCTTATCAGAGCGTCTGGTGTAAAACTCTGATTCAAGCGACAAGCCTTTGTACTTAAAAAAGGCATCCACACCATAATACTTAATATCTGCTGTCTGTGAATTGAATAAAAATTCGCCCAGTTGACCCATTGTTCTGGTAGCATCGTCATTAAAGCTATATACTCCAGCCAAAGAAAGTTTGGGTGTATTTTCTCGCTCGTGATCCCCTTCAAAGTAACCCCCGTTATTTAAAAAATTTCCGAAAGGCAGATATTCTACTCTGCCAGCATAGGAAAGTTTTCCGTTTGGATCTGAAATAATACGACCTTCGCCGCTTGATATGGCAAGCGTTGAGCGTAAAACGGATTTATTGATGTTAAAGTTGGTGTAAAGCCAAACGCCTTTGTCTCTGTCTAACGTGAAATTGTTGTTAGAGATAGACCGTTCTACCAGTTGAAGGTTTGCAGAAGATATTTGCCTTTGCCTGTTTCCGGGAAGCTTTGTTTGCCCAAACCCTACACGAAGCCATTTATTGGCCTTATAAAAAAGCATGGCATCTCTTAAAATTAAATTGTTTTGCGTTGCGCTGTTCGCAGACGTAATATCACCTTGAGCAAAACCTATTTGAATTCGGTAATTAAATTTAGGACTAAACGCTGTACCTTGAAAATTTAAACGACTTCTTCTGACAAAGAAATCTGCGCCATTGGTATTATTTGTTAAGTCGCTTTTTCCTTCAAATAAGCTTTGTATCCTTCCGTTCACGGTTAGCTTAAAGGAAGAATCGGGACTGGTAAACTGAATTCCCTTGCCAAATTCTATAGCGACGGAAGGATCATGTTCTTGCGCCACTGAATGATAACTTTGTACTGAAATTAACGTAACTATTAAACTGATTATTGGTTTTAATCGCATCTTTTGAGTTTGAATTTAGCTTGTGCACTAAGTACACTATT
>JBBSTQ010000557.1:0-2028 GCA_038235745.1 Sphingobacteriales bacterium | reverse complement strand
GATAAGTTCACTAACAAAACTTTAATTTCTCCGCGGTAATCCGCATCAATAGTTCCTGGAGAGTTTACAATGCTAATCCCAAACTTATATGCCAAACCACTACGGGGGCGAATCTGTGCTTCATAGCCAATCGGCAATTCAATAAAAATACCGGTAGCAACCAACTGGCGTTCCAATGGTTTTAAGGTGATTTCACCAGTCAAATTTGCCCGTAAATCCATTCCGGCAGAAGCCTCAGTCTCGTAACTTGGCAATTGATGTTTTGATTTATTGATGATATTTATTTTCATAAACTAGAAAGTATTTTTTTGAGTTGATTTCTTTCGAAATATAAAATTACCAATCCGTAAGCGATAAAAAGTAAATTACCGATAATTAAATCTCGCTTAAAATAAACAAAAGAGAACCAAACTACCACAACAGATAAAAGTAGATAAATCACATTTTTTTTTACGTGGTACGGAATTGCATAGTGTTTTTGACCCAGAAGGTAGGAGAGAATCATCATGCTGGTATAAGCCGCAAGTGATGCCCACGCAGATGCCATGTAGCCGTATTCAGGGATAAACATAATGTTTAAAACGATGGTCAAAAATGCCCCTACACCTGAAATGTACAGACCATATTTGGTTTGATCGGAAAGTTTGTACCAGATGGAAAGATTCATGTAGATACCCAAACTTACGTAGCCAAAAAGCAAAATCGGCACCACATCAAGGCCTACCCAGTATGCTTCGTTACGGATAAACTGCTTTAGTATTTCAATATTAGCCACCAATCCTACAAAAATTAGGGTAATCACCAGCACAAAATAATTCATGATGGTGGCATAGGTTTGCTTGGCATTCTCATTTTTTGCGTGGGAGAAAAAGAATGGCTCTGCACCCAGCCTAAATGCGTTTATGAAAATACTGAGGAAGATGGCAATTTTACAACAAGCACCATAAATACCCACCTGCGCCTGACTGATGGACGGAGGAAGTAAACGCCCTAAAAATATCTTATCTAAATTTTCATTAACGATAAAAGAGAGGTTTGCCACAAAAATAGGCAAGCTGTAAACCAACATTTCGCCAATCAATTGTGTATCTAATTTAAATTGAATCTTTGCAAGTTCTGGAATAAGCAAAGTCAGCGTAACTATGCTAGCCACTAAGTTGGAAATAAAAACATAGCCAACCCATTTTGCTTGATACCAACCCGCAAAAAATGTTGCTCCTAAAAGCTGATGCTCAATTATATAAGGAATTACGAAAATGAAGATTAAGTTTAAAGATATGAAAGTGAGGATGTTAATAAGCTTCAGTAAAGAATATCGTCCGGGCTTGCCATCTGCCCGTAGACGAGCAAAAGGAACAACGCTCAACGCATCAGTAACTAAAATAGCACTGAACAGCTTTATGTACAAAACATAATCTGCAAGTGGAGTAGTGGTGGCATCTTTTAGCCAAGCCGCAATGGGGTTTATAAACAGAAATGCGCTAAATAAAAACAGTGCACTTATGAAAGCAACCATCATAAATGTGTTGCTATAAATTACTTCTTTTTGACCTTCTCTTTTGTTTAGGTATCTAAAAAAGGTAGTTTCCATGCCAAAAGATAACACAGCGTTAAGGATGGAAGCATAACTATACATTTCTGTAAAGATGCCATAAACCTTAACGGGATAAACCTTGGTGTATATGGGGGTCAAAAAGAAGTTTAAAATGCGAGACGCAATGGTGCTAATTCCATAAATAGCGGTTTGCCCTGCAAATTTCTTTATCGTCGACAAATTATTTTTTTAAGACCTCAAAATTACGATAGTTTTTTACTTCTGTGTCTTCAATTTTGGTGTCTTCCACATTAGCATCATCAGGACCGTATTTACACCAGTCCACAAAACCATCCATAAAAAGCGGATCGCCTTCTGCATGGATGAGAACGGTGCCGTCTTTTTGGTTTTTTACAAAGCCTTTAATGCCCAATTGATCTGCAACCGCTTTGGTTGATGCTCTGTAGAAAACGCCTTGCACTCGCCCGGAAACT
>JBBSTQ010000556.1:0-2040 GCA_038235745.1 Sphingobacteriales bacterium | reverse complement strand
CCGCCAGCGCAACACTTAAGCTAAGCGGAATGATTGACACCGAAAGCGAGATTTTTGATCAGCTTGTAAACTACTTCCCACATACGGAAGTGACCGACCAAGACAGTCTGCCTTTGTTTTACCAAGGTTTTGACAAACCCGCGATGCCCAGATTTTTCTCTTTGTTAGCACTGAATTTATGCGAATTGTAGGCGGAAGGCTAAAAGGCATCAGGTTTAATCCGCCTAAAAATCTCCCAGTTAGACCTACTACAGATATGGCGAAAGAAGCTTTGTTCAATATTTTAGGAAACCAAGTTGAAATTACAGAACTTAAAGTGTTGGATTTATTCAGCGGAACCGGAAACATCAGCTTAGAGTTTGCTTCTCGCGAGGCTTTGGAAATTACTTCCGTCGATAAAGATTTCGGTTGCTATAATTACCTCAAAACCATTAGTAAAGAACATCAATTAGACCAGATAAAAGCTTTAAAAGGAGATGTCTTTAAATTTTTGAAACAAGCGACCGACCAGTTTGATTTGATTTTTGCAGATCCTCCGTATGATTTAAACCGCATTCCTGAGATTGCTACATTAGTCTTCGAGAATAATCTTCTTACAGAAAACGGAATGTTGATTATTGAGCATCAGAGTACGCAGGATTTATCTGCACATCCTAAGTTTATCGAAAAAAGAAAATACGGCTACTCGGCTTTTAGCTTCTTTAAAAATTAAACCCTATTTTTTTACAAATAAAACCTATGAAAATTGCACTGTTCCCCGGTTCTTTTGATCCAATTACCAAAGCACATGTAGATATTTTAAAAAGATCCTTATCACTTTTCGATAAAATTTACATTGGGATTGGAACCAACAGCACCAAGCAGTCTTTGTTGAGTATTGATCAACGCCTAGCAATGATCAAAGCCGTTTTTGCTGATGAACCTAAATTAGAAATAGTTGCCTACGAGGGTTTGACTGTTAACTTTTGTAAAGAAATTGGCGCATCTCACATGATCAGAGGCATTAGAACAGTTTCCGATTTTGAGTACGAAAAAGCAATCGCCCAAATGAACCATTCTTTGGTTCCAGATGTTGAATCTATTTTTATCGTAAGCAAGCCTGGATATTCTTCTATCAGCTCGACCATTGTAAGAGATGTCTTACGTTACGGTGGCGATGTGGCGCAGTTTGTGCCGAGTGCAGCGTTGCCGTTTTTGAAGGGGTTGAGGTAAGGTTTTTTTGCCTTATTAAATTAGCGAGACAGGTAAGTACTAACTAGAAGATGATTGTTAAGACAATTCGAGCGTAAGTTAATTTAAAGCCTAAGGATATGCTCTTTTATTCTTAAAAGTAAAGTATCAAAATCTGGTTGACCTCTATAATAAAGCGCTGCTGTATTCTCATATCGTTTTCGGAAATCAGCCCTAGTTAACTAGGAATTTAGTAGAAAAGCTTCATTTTCTGAGATGGGCATGTCATAATCAATTGCTGGGAATCGCTCTTTCTTATGAGCCTGATATTCAGGAGTTCCAATAAAATCTAATACTTCTTGATTTCCTAACAAACAATAGATATCATAATATTGCCTCATGAAATTGGGACGTCCTTTTTCTCCACTCTTTTCTTGTCGAAATTTTGTTGCTATCGTTTGAAGCTTTTCTACGAAAGTATATCCTTGGTGATAACAGATAATTTCAATGGCTCTATTATCTATTATATCAATTGCAGGGTTCTTCTTCGCTCTTTCAAATGCCCACGAACTTATAACCACTTTTGAATTGGGTGTTACTTTGTTAAATCCTGCTTCTAATAAAATTCCTTGTTTTATTCCGTCCAACTGTCCGGTAACACTGTTATAATGCAATCTTATTCCGCCACTTCTGTAAGCTATAACATCATCAAAAGCTTTGTCTCTTTCAATATTAACTTGACGGCAATCTAAAGTAATTTTTGTATATTTATCTATGGAAAAAGAGGACTTTAGGACGGTTGCTGAATCAACCAGGTTTTTGATACGAAAACGGGCAATTCAGCTTTGTTTGTCAGGTAAAAAGCAATAT
>JBBSTQ010000555.1:0-2049 GCA_038235745.1 Sphingobacteriales bacterium | reverse complement strand
TTTTAGCTTTTCAATTTGTTTGCTATTTAATGGATTTCCACTTAAAACCAATGTTTTAAGATTTTTTAGTCGGTTAAAACTTTTTGGTAGCTTAGAGATTTGATTTCCGCTGAGCAACAACATATCTAAGTTATTAAGCTTCGCGATGCTCTTTGGCAGTGATGTTAGATTGTTATTAGATAGCGATAGCACCTTTAAATTGTGCATACTACCAATGTCTTTTGGGATAGCCTGTAAGTTGTTATGAGACAGGTTGATGCTGGACAAGTTTTTAAGTTTTGTAAAACCCAGGGGCAAGCTCGCTAGCCTGTTATAATCTAGGTTTAAGATTTCTAAATCTTTTAATTGAGCAATGTTATAAGGTAAACTCAATAAATGGTTATGGGTAACATCCAAAACTTTTAAGCTGGAAACTTCTGTCAGTTCATCGCCTATTGATGCAAAATCGTTCCACGAAAGATCTAAAAATTCCAGGTTTTTGAGAGATTTAAAAGACGGTGGTGTTTCTATTAAATGGTTATTGGATAATTGTAGCGATTTTAAAACTTTAAAATTACTGAAACTGATATTCAACCTTGTGAGATTGTTATCGTTTAAGATTAGCGTATTTAAACTTTTCAGATTCTCTAAACTGCTGGGCAACACTCTTAGTGCGTTTTGCTTTAAGTCTAAATTTTCCAACAAAACAAGAGCACCTATTTTTTCGCTCAAAATTTCGGTTTCCTGATACCTATAAGATAAATTAAGCGCACAATCTTTATTCGCCAAAGCTTCTTCTAAATTATAAAACGATGTAGCCGGGCAAGTTTGGGCAAGTACAAAAAAATCATTGCCCTTTAAAATAAAAAGGGCAATGATGATAAAAAGTTTTTTAAAAATTGGTTGATGCATTATTAGTTTTTAATAAACTTCTTTGTTTGTTTTTCGCCGTTGATAATAACCTGAATAGTGTAAATACCATTAGGTAATTGGCTTACATTGATGGCAGTGCTGTTATCTCCAGCCATCACATCAATCAACGATGATTTAACCACGGCTCCCAAAGTATTAAATATCAAAGCATTTGCTTTCTCTGCTTTTACACTAGAGAATTTAAGATTTAAAGAGGTAGTTACAGGATTAGGGAAAACATCAAAACCTAATTGAGACAAGTTTGAAATCTTTACGGTTTTGATAGCAGTATAATTTATTTTACCGCCAGCATCAATTGCTTTTATGCGGTAATAATTATCGCCCATAACTGGGTTTTCATCAGTAAAAGAAAACTGGTTTTGCCCTATTACAGCTTTTTTGTTTGCTAACTGACCAACTTGTAAGAAAGTTCCATTGGCTACCATTCTTTCTATCTCAAAGTTTACGCTTTCTTGATCGGTGTTAAAATCCCAAATCAATCTTACCTTACTTTCCGTTTGTTTGCTTGCCTCAAAAGAAGAGAAAGTAATTGCTAAAGTTGTTGGCGTACCTAAATCTTCTTTTCTGGCAATTACAATTGCAGATTCTAGGTTGAATTTTACCATGTTACCCGCCGCATCTTTCATTAAAGTAGCATTGCTGCCGCTTGGGTGTTGCATAGAAACAAACATAAATTTGTGATCCGGAGAAAATGTCATTCCAGTTGGCTCGCAACCAGCGGGAGTTACAGCAAATAACTCCACTTGAGGACTTGCCTGCGTATGGCATGGTTTAACCAACCAAATATGGTTACGACTACCATCTTGTATCACATACAAATTACCATCGGTATCAAAGGTAAGGTTATCATTTCCAGAACCCCAGCTTTCATTAACAGTTCCCCCGCTATGTTTAATAGCGTACTGAGTGGAAGAGTTACCTACAAAAATGCTAAAGTTGCTAACTACTGTACCGTCATCTTTAAATCTGTACACACGGCTACTCGCTTTTGAGGTGAAATAAACCATGTTGTTTAATGGGCTAATTTCTACATCCTCAACTCCTGCAAAATTTGTTGCACTTATAGAACTTGCAAAAGCTCTAACCTCATTACACTCGGCAGGTGTGCTATTAGGCACTAAAACCCAAGCGCCTGTA
>JBBSTQ010000554.1:0-2061 GCA_038235745.1 Sphingobacteriales bacterium | reverse complement strand
TTGCCTGTGGGCGCTGCTTTTTTCTTGCTGTTTTGGGCCTTCTCTACAGTTGACAATACACTCAATTTAAGTGAGTGGATTTTTGTGAACACCACAGGCAAGCCCTTGTATATTCCTGGTTTAGGAATATTATCTGTAGTAATGATAATTTTAATTGCGGGGTTTATAGCTACTTATTTAATTACCGAGCCTATTTATAACTGGTTAAACAAATGGTTAAATAAAATACCAATATTTAAGTTCATTTATTCATCTATAAAGGATTTAACGGAGGCTTTTGTAGGCGATGATAAAAAATTAAACGAACCTGTGTTGGTTGAGGATAGCCACGGATTTAAAAGAATCGGCTTTTTAACCCAAAAAGACATGTCGGCTTTTGGACTTAAAGGCGATGTTGCCGTTTATTTTCCTTGGTCGTATTCTTTTGCGGGCCAAGTGCTGATTGTAAAGGCGGAACAAGTGAAACCGTTAAAAATGTCTTCGTCGCAAGCGATGAAATTCATTGTTTCTGGTGGCGTAAGCTCTGTTCATTAAGGTCTTGTTTTGTATCTGATGAATCCGGTAGAAATTCCAAATCTTACAAACGCATACTGATCTGAAAAATAAATATTGTACGGGTCTTCTCCGTAATAACCTGCCGAAGCCATAAAAAATACGTTATGCATAAAAGGGAAACTGTAGTTAGCGGTTAGTTCTGCATTCAATCTTTTTTTGACTTTAAAAATGGGAGCGTTGTTTATGCTGTTAACTGCGTAAGAAACTTGAGCGTTTAAACGTAAAAATTCTTTTTCGAGGCTCGCTTCTTCTGGTTTTTTAGACGAGCTTTTCTTCCATCTTTTGTTTCCTTCAGACGTGTAAAAAGCATAGTTTCTGAGAGAGAAATCATAAAGCAATCGCGTAAAGCCGAAATTGCCTTCAAGCGCTTTTTCATAAGAGAACCATTTGTGCCATTCTAGTCCAAATTTGTAATTGTACGATTGATAGCTTTCTCCTTGTTCATGTTTAGTGAACTTTCCGAACCGGTAAGCGGCGGTTAAGTAGTTGGTGCTAAAATTCCCATTATAAGTATTTATGGTGCCTTCGGCGTTTGTTGCTTTTGCATCTTGCCCGTTAGAATGATGAGTAAAACCGAATTCCGCATACTTATAATTCTCTGGGTCATCGTTCAATCTTGCAAAAGTGGTTCCTCCCAGTTTGAAGCTCGGCGTACGTACACCCGCTGATTTCTCGTTTCTTACACGGACGGTAAAATCGGGGATAACAGCAAAAGCGATGGGAGAATTTTTTGTTCCTAAAAGCATGTACGTTGTCGTCAACTTTCCGGATAACAAATATTTAGACGGTGCTCCAATTTCTGAGAGTGGAGAAGTATAGGAAAGTTCTGCATTTTCCTTATAGCGTTCAATAAAAGCTGAATTGGCTGATTCCTTTTGTTGTGCAAAAACACAGGCGAAAGTTGTTGAAAATAGGATGCTCAGTAATATAGTCTTCATTGTGAATTCAAATAACGTTAGCGCGGCGCACATGGATTTTATTGATAGATAAAATAATTATGAAAATATTTTCATTTATAAAAGAAAAATATTACATTTGTTTATGAAAACATATAAAGTTTCTGATGAAGATAGCAATCCAATTCTAGTTGCAGAAATGTTAGTGCCGTACCAAACGTTTTTTAATTCGCCAGTGAGCAGGTTGCAAGTTATAAAAGGTGGTTTATCGCCTAAGTCTTTAAATGATTTATTGCAGATTAGCGGTTCAACACGCCTAGATATGGCAAAAAACCTAGATTTAACAGAGCCTACTTTGCGTAAGCATTTGGGTGCTTCAAAAGAGTTAAGCACTAGTTTAAGTGAGCATGTGCTTTTTTTGTTAGAGCTTTATGATAAAGGTTTAGATACGTTTGGTTCAATTGATGAATTTAAAAACTGGTTGCCACAGCACAACATCGGTATCGATGCAAAACCCAATGATTTATTAGATTCTATTACGGGCATCAACATCGTGATGAATGAGCTAAACCGCATAGATCATGGTATTTTGGCCTAAAATGGACTTCTA
>JBBSTQ010000553.1:0-2069 GCA_038235745.1 Sphingobacteriales bacterium | reverse complement strand
GGCGTTAATAAAGGCAAAATCTGATATCAAGAATACGGTTTTTACGAATGCCAATGGCTATTTTAAGATATCGGTTTCGCAGAAAGAAAAATCGTTAATCATTTCTTCCGTGGGATTTAAAACACAGGAAGTCAAAATTACCGAGACACAACTACATGTAATTCTTCAGCCCGAATCCCAAAGTCTAGAGGAAGTGGTTGTTGTGGGTTATGGCACCCAACAAAAGCGAGCGCTTGCCGGCTCTATCGCGACGATGGGTAGCGGTAAAATGATGGAAGTCCGAGGCTTTACTAATCGTTCTATGTATAATAACCAAGATTTTAATACAGAAAGTTATAGCGCTATCACAGAAAATGGTTTTAAAAGCGCCAAGGTTGATCCGCTTTCAACTTTTTCAATTGATGTTGATGCAGCGTCTTATAGTAATATGAGGCGCTTTATTCAAGGCGGGCAGTTACCACCGAAAGATGCGGTAAGAGTTGAAGAAATGATAAATTATTTTGGGTACAACTATCCAGAACCAAAAGGAAATGACCCTGTGAGTATCACAACAGATGTTGCTGATGCACCTTGGAATAAAAATCATCGATTGGTACGCATCGGCCTAAAGGCAAAATCGATTAAGACCGAAAATTTACCAGCTTCAAATTTAGTGTTCTTGATAGATGTTTCAGGATCTATGCAAGGGCCGGATAGGTTGGAATTGCTGAAAACATCCCTGAAGTTATTGACCGATCAACTAAGACCAAATGATAAGGTTGCTATTGTGGTTTACGCGGGCGCTGCAGGTTTAGTTTTGTCGAGCACAAGCGGAAATAACAAGCAAAAAATCAAAGATGCCTTAACTAATTTATCAGCTGGGGGTTCTACAGCAGGCGGCGCAGGGATTAAATTGGCATACGCTACTGCAAAGAGTAATTTTATAAAAGGCGGAAACAACCGTGTGATTTTAGCTTCGGATGGGGATTTTAACGTGGGTGCAAGTAGCGACAGCGAAATGCAAAGAATGATAGAAAGCTACCGAAACGATGGCATCTTTTTGAGCGTTTTAGGTTTTGGAAGCGGAAATTTTAAGGATAGTAAAATGGAAGCCATCGCCGATAAGGGGAACGGAAACTACGCTTACATTGATGGTATTAACGAAGCGAAGAAAGTACTTATCAATGAATTTGGTGGCACTTTATTTACAGTTGCTAAAGATGTTAAATTACAGGTAGAATTTAATCCGTCAAAAGTAGAAGCTTACAGATTAGTGGGTTACGAAAATCGGTTGTTAAATAACGAAGATTTTAAAGACGACAAAAAAGACGCAGGAGAGATGGGCGCTGGACATACAGTGACCGCATTGTATGAAATTATCCCGAAAGGTTATAAAGATGAATTTGTAAAAAAAGCGGATGAAATGAAGTACCAAAGTAACGCTATTGTTAGTCTGTCTGATGAGTTACTGACCGTAAAAATGCGCTATAAGCAACCTGATGGAGACAAAAGTAAAGAGTTGAGTTTTGCTTTGGTAGATACTGGTCAAAAATTACAGAATGCCAATGTTGATTTCAATTTTGTGGCCGCTGTTGCTGAATTCGGGCTTTTAATCAGAGAATCGGACTTTAAACAAGATGCTAGTTTTGACAATGCAATATCGCTAGCTAAAAAAAGTAAAGGCGTTGATGACCACGGTTACCGAGCTGAATTTATACAGTTAATGGAGAACGCAAAGTTGTTAATGCAACAAAATTTAACTACTAAAAAGGCAAATGATTAGATGCTGTATGTTGTTGAAAATTAGGGCTATGGTTTCTTTTTGCGAATTGTGGGTGGTTATAACGGGCAAACGTCAGTTTCTCTAGATATAGGGTTTGGTTGCAATGCTTATGCGGATTTTCCTAAATTGAGAAATGCTGTGTTATGGCGTAATTTTTGCGCCTAAAATAAACGTAATCTTAATTATTTGTAAAACACTCATAACTTTCAAAATCATGAAATTAAAATTTTGTTCCCCACTTTTGTTTTCCGGTTTAATAGCCTTGGCAAGTTTAAGTGCATGTAACCAAAATACAAAAACTGCCGAT
>JBBSTQ010000552.1:0-2102 GCA_038235745.1 Sphingobacteriales bacterium | reverse complement strand
TAACCCATTTTTTCGGTCAAATCATTCCAAACATCGGTGTAGCGCATTACCTCTTTTCGGCAAGCATCGTTGTAATCTTTTACGGATATTTTTTTACCGATATCTTCCTTTGTGATGCCCAAAGATTTTTCAACAGCCAATTCGATAGGCAAGCCATGGGTGTCCCAACCGCCTTTACGTTTAACCTGAAAGCCTTTTAATGTTTTATATCTGCAGAAAATATCTTTGATGGCCCTCGCCATAACGTGGTGGATTCCCGGCATTCCGTTAGCGGATGGCGGACCTTCGTAAAACGTATATGGTTTAGATGCAGGTCGGTTTTGTATGCTTTTTTCGAAGATTTTGTTATTTTTCCAATCCACCAAAATATCCTTGCCAACTTGCGGTAAATTTAACTGCTTATATTCTTTGTACATCTTACGCTATCTCCAAAATTTAAGGTTGCAAATTTACGAAATCGTTTGGTAAATAAGATATTATTAAACACCGCTGTATCAAATTTTGAACGGAAGTGGGTTATACTGGTTCGCGATTATTGTTATGTCTTAAAAGTCTTAGAAAGCAAACGTTATTTGGGCGTTACCCTAAAAAGGGTCAGGCTTTACGTTCATACGCCACATGGCCTTATCCACAAAGGCCGGTATCCACTGCAATCCTTAACGCGAAATAGAAACAAAATGTTTGAACCATGATTTGTTTAATTTTGGGATTATTATGATTTTGAATTAAATAAAATACAAGTAGATAAATGCACCCTGCTCTGTGTCCTCCGTGGTTGAAAAATATCTTAACTATGATTTGCCTGATTTTGGGATTAACATGATTCTGAAACCGATACAACGAAAAAAAGTATAAATGTTCCAACTTTGTGAACTCTGCGTCCTCCGTGTTTAAAAATTACCACACTAAAATATGTACACTTGTCAATTCTTTAATCCCAGTAAATAAACAAAGCAACATAAAAATCTCTGTGACCTTTGTGAGAAATCTCTGTGAACTCTGTGGTTAGCCCAAAAGGGATGGCTGTGCCACCTTCGTCCGATAGCTATCCGACTCCGCTTAGGCTGACAAACCAAAAAACTTTGGACACAAATTTGTATATTCGACATAAAAAAGGAGGTCCACATGCAAATGCTAAGAAAATCAATCCCAATCTTTAAAATAGGTTTAATTATACTTGTTGCCGGTGGCGCATTATATTTTTACAGCGAATTATACGGTAAATATGTGTTAGGAGTCGGAATGATCTTGATTTCTGTTGCCTTAGTGCTTTACATATTGTATATGTTCAAACGCTATGGAGAAAAGAAAGCGGACGTAGGTTAGCTCAATTTAATGTAGCTTTTTGTTTTGCAAAAGAAATTAAAAGTGCAGGCAAAAACACAAGGTTGAACAGCATTGATAGCACCAAAGTTATCGCGAGTAAAACCCCTAGAGCAACCGTCCCTCCAAAAGTAGAAAACACAAAAATTCCGAATCCAAAAAATAAAATCGTTGCAGTATAAATCATACTACGACCAGTTTCGTTGATTGTTTTCTTGATGATTTCCAAAACGGAGAATTCCCCTGTCTTGATTTCTTGCTGATAGCGGGTTAAAAAGTAAATGGTTTGGTCAGATGCAATGCCTAAAGCAATACTAAAAATTAAAACGGTAGATGGTTTTAAAGCCATCCCGAAATAACCCATAATGCCAGCAGTAATTAGTAGCGGAATTAAGTTGGGCAATAAGGAAATCAACACCATTTTCGGTTTTCTAAATAGAATCCACATGATAACGGCAATTAAGCCAATCGCTAATAAAAGACTTTCCTTTAAATTTTTGACTAAATAATTCGTTCCTTCTGTGTACATCACAATTGGCCCTGTTACTTTTACTTCATAAATTTTCGGATTAAATATCTCATCAACTTTAGGTTTCAGCTCTTTTAACAGCTCACTCATTTTTTCCGATCCAATGTCTCGCATTTGAAAAGTAACCCGAGTGCTACTTTTTGTGCTGTCTACAAAGTTTTTTAGCATATTATTCTTTTTGCCAGAGTTTGCGCTGTAAGCCAAAATAAATCCAGCTTCCATTTGGTTCGGGACGCGATAATATTCGGGT
>JBBSTQ010000551.1:0-2163 GCA_038235745.1 Sphingobacteriales bacterium | reverse complement strand
ATCGTTTTTAAACAGATACTCCACAATGCCCAACCTTAATTTAAACGGTGGTGTTTGGCACATCATGTTATCATACGGATTTATTTTGAGCTGATGCCAAGCATCAACCATCGCCAACAAACTGAGGTGCGAATTTGATTTCTCCAAAGTTTTGTTGTCACCGATGCTAAACTCCTTCATAATATTATCATCAAACAAAATAAGGTTGTGTTGCCCATGAAAAACAAAATCTCTGGCTTCGTAAATCCGCTTCCTAAAGTTTTCTTCGTCCTCTTGAATCATCATTTTAAACAAAGCAGATTCTGATTGGGCATAAGCCTGAATTTGCTTAGAAGCGTACGGATTCAAGATGGCCAAGCCAGCATAAATATGTGGCTTATAGCTAAAAATCCTTAATGTCGTCAGTATTTTAACATTATCAATTCCGGATACGTAAGCACCACTTTCCCATGGATAAGTACCTGCGTTTTTCCAAGCGGTGCCCATACTTTCAAAACCCATGTGGGTTACAGCTTGTGTATCGGCAGTTATCTGGTCATGTTGGTGGAAATCTTCTAACTCAATAATTTCTGATTCCAGCGTACAGAAAATCCTCAAAGCTTTTTGGTAATTCTCTTTAGAAATACGGTGCGGAACAACAATCAATTTTTGGCCTTTTGTGGCAAAACCGGGGCCGTGTAAAGCGTGGGTCAAAATGATTTCGGTATCTTGAGGAAGATATTTTTCAAAGGCGGCAACCTCGGGTGTTTTTACGGAAGTCATACCGGTAACCAAAGCTCCTTTTTTGACTGATAAAGCTGTTTTTGCAACAACATCCGCAATTTTTTCTGCTTCTACAGCATAGAAAATAAAATCACTGGTCTCCACCACATCGTTGGCACTTTGCAAAACTTTTACTCCGTGAGGTAATAACTCTTGTGAAAGAACCTCGAATTTATCTGGTAAATCGCAACCCTGAACTTCCAATCCCGCTTTTGCAAAAGTGTTTGCATAAAGCTTACCCATATCCCCTAAACCAACAATTCCAATTTTCATGATTGCTAAGATAAGATAAACGGCAATTTTTTAGGGATGGAAATTTAGATTGTTGTATTTATGGTTTCACCCTCTTAAATTTCACAGTCTTCAATTTAGAATAGATCGAATTAAAAGGATTATTTCTTTAAAATATTGTGTTTTTTTATCATTAATTTATAGAATGTTGTGTTCGCCTTTAGAAATTAAAAATCGGGATAAAATCTTTGAGGAGAAACATGTTAAAAACTTAGATGACGAATCTCAAAAGATCGCCGATTTTTCCCTCATCAAGCCATCTAAAAGCATTAATCCAACTATCACATCAAACATAAAAAATCCGTAAAAAACGTTATTAAAAAAGCCATTCGAAATTCTTACAACGTTAAAGATTTGCCCAAAATTAGGCATAACGTACTCGTTTGTTGGCGAGCTAACGTTCCAGTCAATGTGACTGATGACAACAATGACGCATGCCAACATCATTAAGCCAAATAAACTAGAGATAAAGTAAATGATTTTTTTATCTGTCTTTGCTTTAGCCGATAATGGCTTTGTTTGAAGATCAATTTTGTCCATCACCTTATTAGCGAAAGCCATGGACGGTGCATCTAATTCCATTAGTCCGAAATCTTGGTTTAGTGCATAAAGTTCTTCATACTTAGCTTTAAAACTTACATCGGTACGTAATAACTGTTCAATATTTGCTCTTTCGTTTTCTGTAGAAACACCATCAATATAATCCCAAATCCTTAGTTCTATATCTTTCATAATAACTCCTTAACCTCGTCTTTTAAAAGGGTTTCCAGTATAATTTTCAATTTATGCCTCGCCCTATGTAATTTCACTTTAACCGCATTGGTTTCCATACTCATTACTTTTGCAATTTCTTCTAAAGATTGCTCCCCTTTGTAAAAAAGTGTGATGATCACTCCATCATCTGGCGACAACATCCCAATGGCTTTGTTCAAATAAAAACTTCGAGATTTCTTTTCCGCAGAATTCTCATCATCAAAACTTTGGCTTTCACGCTGAATCAAATTTTCATCATCATCCAAAGAACTTGTTGTAGGCCTTTTCTTTCGCAAATGTGTCATGGCGGTATGATACGTGATGGTGTATAACCATGTAGAAAATTTACTTTCTTTT
>JBBSTQ010000550.1:0-2217 GCA_038235745.1 Sphingobacteriales bacterium | reverse complement strand
GTTGCATGTTACTGGTTTACTTTATGCGTTTTTGAAGCTGGGCGAGTTAAAGTAGATGAAATTATTTGTACAGAAAGTGAAACTTAAAATACCCTCTATCCTTAACACGCAGCATAATAGTGGTAACCCAATTAATTAGTGAACAAGCCATCAAAAACATCACAATTAAAGGGAAGTTCCCTAGATCTCTTAAATTGAGCGCCATGTAAATAAACAATAGATTGGTAAAAGCAAGCAGGTAAGTGGTTTGAATATGGCTAAACCCTAATCTTAATATGCGATGATGAATGTGGTTTCTATCTGCTTTAAAAGGAGAGTTTCCCTTTAAAATTCTCATGGCAAACACCCTAAAAGTATCAAAAAGCGGAATTATTAATATGGAAACCGCAATAGCTGGCGCAGAGAAAAACGAGGGTCTTGCTCCATAATCTGTAAACTTATTTAGCTCAATAAACTTGATGGCCAAGACTACAGAGACCAAGCCAATCAATAAACTTCCAGTATCGCCCATAAAAATTCTTGCAGGCGTGTAATTATAATACAGAAATCCAATGATAGCACCCACCATACTAAACGCCAAGGACGCCATTTCTATTTGCCCCATGTGAATAAATAGTACTGCAAAAGTCAAATTAACTACCAAACCAATAGTTCCTGCGAGGCCGTTAACACCGTCTATTAGGTTAAAAGCATTAACAATAAACATGATAATCAATACTGATACAGGGATGCTTAGGTACAAAGGGATGGCGAAAACATCAAAAACCCCATATAAACTGGTTAAACGGACATCGCCAAGAAGCACCAGAATTACACCAACCAAAAATTGCATAATAAACTTTGTTGACGGCCCCGAACCTGCTAAATCATCTTTTAAGCCCACGGCAAATAAGATAATACATGAAGTTAACAGTATGTTGGTTGGCAAGACAGCATCGTACTTTGCAAATAAGAGAGAAACGATGGTAAAACTGCAAAAAATAGCAACACCGCCTAAACGTGGAATTCCGTGGTCGTGGTCTTTTCTGCTACTTTCAGCATCATCATACAAATGACGTTCGCGAGCAACAAAAATTATAGAGGGAATAGCGATAAATGAGATAACGCTAGAAATTATTATTACTACGAGGTAATAAATCCATTCGATTTCTAAAAAAGATAAGTCCAACGCCACAGTTTAAAGTTAAAAATTTTTATTCCAAAATTGGCTGATTTTAGAAAGCGGTTTCAAGATGGAAACCAACAGTGAGTTTTGCACTCCGTTAACTTTTAGCGCCAAACGGTCTTCTTTATTTGCGTTGATTCTGTTTTTTAAAGACTTATTACTTAAACCACCGACCCTCATCTTTACTAAGACTTGTGGAATATAGGCAACTTGTATCTGATGCTTAAAAAGAAATCGTAAGATTAAATCGTAATCTGCAGCTGATTTGTAGGACAAATTGTAATTTCCAAACTTCTCAAAACAGTTTTTTTTGATGAATAAAGTCGGGTGTGGAGGCATCCAACCTTTGCCAAATTTACTGATATCGTATGCTCCAGAAACCCAATTCCGGATAACTTTATTCGGGTTTTCTCGATCTACATATTGTAAATCTCCGTAAACTGCTTCTAAAGTTAGGTTCTCGGCAAACTTTTGGCTCACCAGATTTAGCACATCATCATTTGCAAAAAAGTCGTCCGAATGCAAAATGCCAATAATATTACCCTCAGCTAAATTCAGCCCTTTATTTAAAGCATCGTAAATACCTTTGTCCTTTTCGGATACCAAGGCGTTGATAAGCTCTTCGTTTTCTGCTAGTATCTCTAAAGTTTCGTCGTTACTTTTACCATCAATAATTATCAATTCTTTATCAGGATAGGTTTGCGATTTATAAGACTGCAAAGCATCTTGAATAAATTTTTGTGAGTTATAAGTAGCTGTTATGATAGATATTTGCATCGCCACCAATTTTAAACAAAAAATTTGAGGATAAAAGAATTTTATCCCAAATATTGACGCACTAAACGTATGGCTTTAAAGATATTTATACTTTAGTAAGTACTCAACAACCTTGTTTAATTGCAAGAGACCGCCGTTTTTTGAAGACTTGAAATGAAAATCAATACAGTTGTTACCATTATGAACCACGTTGTCATCTAAAGTTTTGATCTGAGCAGAAATAATTGCGTCTTGGTTTTTGTTTTGTTTGCTTAAAACTTCTAAGTCGTATTCTG
>JBBSTQ010000549.1:0-2220 GCA_038235745.1 Sphingobacteriales bacterium | reverse complement strand
GGTTGAAAAATAGGATTTGCCAACAGTGAGTTTTCCCAAAGCAGTGGTTCGTCCCCATGTAAAAGTTTATTTATCGAAACATAACCTTCCCCATAAAGAGCTGGGAAAAAGTAGATCAAAGCCCCTAAAATAGATCCTCCTGCCAAAGCAATAGTCCAAGGATTACCTAAGCGAGCTAAGTTTCGATAGCAAAAGCTGTAAGCCTTGGTCATATAGGTTGCAGTCAACATACCGGCAATACCAATGATAAATACGTAGGGCATGCTTTGGTAAGAAAACTCATTGATGTGCGCATCAAACCTTAAGTTGTCGCCCATAATCAGCTCAAACAAGATTTTTCCAGCTGCAGAGGAAATCAATAGGGGAATTAATAAAGCAGGGCTAAAGCTGGGTAAAACCACCTCTAACGCAAACAAGAAGCCACCGATTGGGGCGTTGTACATCGCAGAAATTCCCGATGCCGTTCCGCAACCAATCAAAAGCGTTCGCATTTTGTAACTCAGCCCCAAGCGCTTTCCTAGGTTTGAGCCAATAGAAGCACCAGAGGTAATAATTGCTGATTCCATTCCAGAGCTTCCACCAAAACCGATAGTAATAGCCGCACTAATTACTTTGGTGTAAATTAAGCGGAGTTTAATAAATGATTGATGATTTTCGATGGCATCAATTACATTGCGCATTCCTTTAAAATAGGTGGTTGTTTTAAAAGCAGTTTGGTTTAGCAGGGTTACCAACAGCAATCCTACCAAAGGCACTAAAAATAAAACGTAGCCTGGAAAAAAGCTAACAGCATAGTTTTCAATTGCGTAGGTAATCTGTTTAATTAAAATTGCTGCTAGCCCAACTGTTAAACCAACAATCAAACTCAACAAAATAACCGTTAAGTTTTTATCTTTTTGCTGACCGACGATATGCCCCACATTTCTCCGTAGCTTTTTTAACTTTGTAAAATAAGAGGAGCTAAATTTTGGCATAATTTGAACACGCAAAATAGATACCAATGAGCAAAAAACCAAGGATATTAGTAGTTAATGATGACGGCATTACCGCACCCGGCATAAAAGCCTTAATAGAAGTAGCAAAAGAGATAGGCGAAGTTACAGTTGTAGCGCCCGACAGCCCACAATCTGGTATGGGACACGCCATTACAATTGGCAAACCATTACGCTTAGATAAAGTAAACTTGTACGAAGGCGTGGAGATGTACAAGTGCTCTGGCACCCCTGTTGATTGCGTAAAATTGGCCGTCAACAAAATTTTTAAAGGTCAAAAGCCAGATTTATGTATTTCCGGTATCAATCATGGACTCAATAACTCTATCAATGTCATATATTCTGGCACCATGTCGGCCGCGGTTGAGGGTGCTATAGAAAGCATTCCGTCAATTGGTTTTTCTTTGGATGATTTTACTTGGGACGCCGATTTTGAGCCTTGCAAAAAGTATATCAAAGAAATTTGCATACAGACTTTAAAGAACGGTTTGCAACAAGGTGTCTTGTTGAATGTGAATTTCCCTAGCAATGAAGAACCTATAAAAGGAATTAAAATCTGCCGACAAGCGAATGCGAAGTGGGCAGAGGAATTTGACGAACGCACAGATCCGCACAAGCGCAATTATTATTGGTTAACAGGGGTTTTCCAAAACAATGATAAAGGGGAGGATTCTGATGTTTGGGCTTTAAATAACAATTACGTTTCTGTGGTGCCAGTACAGTTTGATATGACGGCACACCATGCAATTTCTAATTTAAATGGCTGGACTTTCGATATTTAAAAAAGATAGCGTTTGGCTAGGGTTGGGCGCTGGTTTGTTTTTCCCTGGGGTGGCTTTTTTGATTGTGGAGGTTATAAAAAAGAACCTCGTGATTATGCAAAAAGACGATTTGCTGTACATCGGTTGCGTGGCTATCAATATGTTATTGTTGAAATACGCCTATAAAAAAGATATGGAACTTACGGGTAAAGGCATTATTTCGGCAACGTTTGTATGTGCGTTTATTTTCTTTTATTATAAGTTTAATCAGTAGGTTTTTTTTGGCTTTGGAGCGGATTGAGGGGTGTTGAAGTGAAGATTTGTGATTTCTTGAAGCATTTAAAACTTTTATAATCTGGGCGTTTTGATTCCGAAGAAAAATCGGAATCAACCGGGCTTTCCGCTGTATCTTTTTTTGTCATCCTGAGCGGAGTCGAAGGACACAAAAAAAGGATGCCGTTGCACTC
>JBBSTQ010000548.1:0-2224 GCA_038235745.1 Sphingobacteriales bacterium | reverse complement strand
TCTTTTTTCCAGTTGTAACTAAAAAATGGAATTTTTGCTGGGATACAGGCGGCACAAATATGTCGTAACGAAGAGGAAACCCCGAAAGATTTGTTTCCGATGAGCAATAAAGCGGGTACAGTTAAACCGATTAACACGCCAGCCACGTACCACGGCCACGGTTGTTTGATGATTTCTAACATTTTGTTTTTTTTTTAATGACGCGTCATGTTGAACGATAGTGAAACATCACATGTCATAAGTCTTCAATTATATTTGCCATCTAATAAGTGAGTTGCTTTCTATTCCATGGTCTGTGTCCTCACAGACCGTTAATATATTATTGCGTTTTTTGTGTGAAGACCACAAGTTTCGGCGACTAAAATTAATTACACTAATACTCGCTAACCAACCCCCGCCATCGGGGGACACCTAAAATGACGCAGTGAATTACTTCATCTTCTTCGACTGACAAACAAAATCAGTGGTCTCAAATCCGGCATCTTTTAAAGCATCGAAACCTCCATTGATATTGACGATATTTTCAAAGCCACGAGCTTTTAAAATCGAAGATGAAATCATGGAACGATAACCACCGGCACAATGCAAATAATGAGGTTCAGTTTTGTCGAGTTCATTTGTCCACTGATTGATGAAATCTAAAGGACGACTTAGCGTAAAATCCAAATGTTCAGCATCGTATTCTCCAGGTTTGCGAACGTCTAAAACTGTCAATTCAGTTTTTTCTGTTTCCAGTTTCAAATTTGAAGCATCAATGGTTTTAACTTTATCAACTTCTTTCCCAGCTTTTTCCCACGCTGTGATTCCACCTTTTAAATAACCTATGGTATAATCATACCCTACCCTCGCCAATCTTTTTACGGTTTCCTCTTCCCTGCCTTCTTCTACCACCAATAAAATAGGCTGGTTTAAATCCACAATCAACGCACCAACCCAAGGCGCAAATTGTCCATCCAAACCAATAAATATGGAATTCGGAACAAAGCCTTCCGCAAAAGCTTTCGGAGAACGAACATCTAAAATTAGAGCACCAGTTTGGTTGGCTGCAATTTCAAAATCGTTAGGCTCTAAAGCGTTTAGACCTCTTTCGTAAACATCTTCAATCGTTTCAATACCTTCCTTGTTCATCTTCGCATTTTTCGGAAAATACTGTGGTGGAGGCAAAATACCTGTAGTTAATTCCTTGATAAAATCATCCTTAGAAATATCGCTTAAAGCATAATTCGTTGATTTTTGGTTTCCTAAGGTATCAAAAGTATCTTTGCTCATGTTTTTACCACAGGCAGAACCCGCACCGTGAGCCGGATAAACAATCACATCATCTGGCAAGGGTATAATCTTCTCTCGCAAAGAATCATAAAGACTACCGGCCATCGCTTCTGGTGTAGTATCTGCCGACTTCTGCGCTAAATCTGGGCGGCCAACATCTCCGATAAACAAAGTATCGCCAGTAAAAATGCAATACGGTTTTCCATTCTCATCCAAACATAAATAAGTAGTGGATTCTAGCGTGTGTCCTGGCGTATGCAATACTTTAATCGTCACATCGCCGATTTTAAACTCTTCTTCATCTTTAGCGATGTAAGCTTCAAAACCTGTCTTTGCAGTTGGCCCATAAACAATTTTAGCACCTGTTCTTTTAGCCAAATCCACATGTCCCGATACAAAATCGGCATGGAAATGCGTTTCAAAAACATATTTTATTTTAGCATTGTTCTGTTCTGCTTTCTCAATATAAGGTGCAACTTCCCTCAATGGGTCAATTATTGCTGCCTCGCCATTGCTTTCGATATAATAAGTGGCCGTTGCAAGGCATCCTGTGTAAATTTGTTCTATTTTCATAATTTTAAATTTGAGTCCCGATAGCTATCGGGATGAGATTATTTGCTAATTTGTTAAAAGTCAGTTGTCTACAGTCTGAAGCTTAAACGGAATTTCAAAACCGTCATTCGCTATTAAAATCCCACTTTTTTCCACATGATCTTTATTGATACTTGATTCTCCACGCACAACTCTTGATACTTGATACTTTTATCTTGATACTCTAATCTTGATACGCTCTTCACAAAATCAGTTCCTCCACAAGTATTACCACAGCCATTATAAAAACGAAGTAGCCAAACACTTTTTTGAGCTTTTGATTGTTGATGAATTTGTTCACGTAAACGCCTAAAAAAACTCCCGCCGAAGCGATGATTGAAAAGACAATCAAAAAATTCCAGTC
>JBBSTQ010000547.1:0-2228 GCA_038235745.1 Sphingobacteriales bacterium | reverse complement strand
AGAATAAGCAAACCCCTTTTTGTGTAAATCCAGATAGGCATTACGCATTAAACTATTTATCCAAGTACCATCTTGTCCTTCCCTCGTTGCATTTGCACAATTTTGTATGACCTGCTCAAAATTTTTATTGTGGGTTACACTAAACTTTTCTGATCGCAAAAGCTGTCGCATGCTTTTACTGATTTTCACTTCATCGGGATAAAGCACAAACCTTTCAGGCGGACTGTACCAAAGAATGGGATCGTCCTCATTAAACCACGGAAATATTCCGTTTTCGTAAGCCAACATCAATCGCTCTGATGATAAATCCCCACCAATTGCGAGCAAACCATCATCATCCGCGAGTCCAGGATCTGGAAAAATAAGCTCGTTGTTCAGTTGAAATATCATTTAATCGAAATACATTTTAAACCTTTGTGGATTTGCGAAGTCACAAAGCTACAACAAAGCTTTAGCACAAGATTTTTGGTTATAAGGATTTAGTTTTTGAGGAAGAACCACCTGTAATGGGCGGTTTTTTATTGTCGAAGTAAAAAAGTACGAAAGGAAAGTCTTAGCTAATTCAACCGCTTAACCATCAACTCTTCTACCTTCTTAAAAAACTGTAAAGGTTTCAACTGTCGCCAATTTAATTCATCTAACTCGCCACCAAAATTGATGAAATAATCAATATTATTGGTTTTGAACTCATCAATCACGTGTTCCCTAAAGTTAACACCTGCTATCCAACCGTCTTCCACTTCTTGAAACCACTCTTCGTAATAACAATCATCAGAAGAATGAAAATTTAAAACATTCTCGCCAATTAGAATAAATTTATCTATTCCCTCGCTCATAATAGGTTCTAAAATTTCCCTTTTCAACAACATAATATCGTTGTCAATGGCGTCATTCCATTCGCCAATCAGCTCAATAATGGCGTAGTTGCGGTCGTAATCTGTAAAAAGAACTTTTATATAAAGCGTGTGGGAACCAAAGAAATCCCACTGGGGGTGTAATAAATAATTATAGACCTGTTTATCGTATTCAAATTCGTTATACTGAGTCTCAAAAAATGGCGAGTGCTCATCTTCGGCAACTATGTAATCGTCTCTCCACTTATAATACGGTTCTATTTCATGCATATTTTTAATCCAATTATTGGAGCTGCGCTAAATATTCTTCAACAGCTTTTCTAACGCTTCCGCATTTGTTTAATAACTGCTCAGCCATTTCCTTGCTAACCCCAGTTTCCGCAATAATCATGTTGATTCCGCGGTTTACCAACTTGTTATTGGTTAACTGCATATCCACCATTTTATTACCCTTAACCTTGCCTAATTTTATCATTAGCGTGGTGCTGATCATATTTAAGACCAGCTTTTGTGCCGTTCCAGCTTTCATACGGGTTGAACCGGTAAGATATTCTGGCCCAACAATTACTTCAATAGGGTGCTTTGCGTTTGCCGCAATTGGCCCTCCGGTATTACACACAATACAAGCGGTTAACAACCCAGCCTCGTTGGCACTTTTTAGTCCACCGATCACGTAAGGTGTTCTTCCTGAAGCTGCAATACCCACCAAAACATCGTTTTTAGTAACTTTAAAAGCTTCAAGATCTTTCCACGCTTGCGTCACATTATCTTCTGCGTTTTCCACTGCTTTTCTAATAGCCGAATCGCCACCGGCAATTATCCCCACAACCACATCAAACGAAACACCAAAAGTAGGCGGACATTCTGATGCATCTAACACTCCTAACCGTCCGCTTGTGCCCGCTCCGATATAAAACAACCGTCCACCAGCTTTCATTTTCTCCACGGCTTGGTTTACAAAAGCTTGTACCTGCGGAATTACTTTTTCAACTGCCAAGCCAACGGTTTGATCTTCTTTGTTGATATTGGTTAAAATCTCTAAAGTAGATTTTTGTTCTAGATTTTCATAAAGCGAATCCTGCTCCGTTACTTCAATTGTCATTAACTTTTTTTTTACAAAAGTCGGAAAAATATGCCTGAAATGAAATTGTTGGCAAAACTTAGTACACAATTTAATAAAAAATATCATTCGGTAAAGCTCAGATGTGCCCAGCGTTACCATTAGATACAAATTACCAATAGTGTCCTAAACGTTTAGTGGGATTCAAAAAGTAATCTCTTTCGTTCAAATTGGGGATATTTTTCAATATTTCAGAACAGAGACCCCTGTAAAAGTTGTTTTCCCTTTATTTGGGGAGGGTCATCGAAAGGTTT
>JBBSTQ010000546.1:0-2235 GCA_038235745.1 Sphingobacteriales bacterium | reverse complement strand
ATTGTACCAACTCATATTCTAAAGAGACGCACTCAACCTCGCATTCAAGTTGACAATCATAGAAATATCTGGCTTTGCTGTAAAAATTCCAGTCTGCAAATCACTTCGCATTCCACGTACAAACAAATAAATTACCCCTCCAAACTGATATTTAAAATTGAATTTCGGCAATCGACTCTCCAAGTATTTTTTCACAGCTAGCGAATAAATCATATACTGCAAATGGTAGTTGTTCTCGTTCATTGCATTTCTTACACCAGTTTCATCATAATTATCTAAAGAATCGCCCAAAAAATTCGACTTCCAATCCAACACATAATACTTGTCTTTATGCTCAAAAAACAAATCGATTTTTCCGTTCATCACGCCTTCCAAAAGGCCCAAAGGTTTAGCATCTATAAAAACATCTTCTGTACTCAGCTGTCCTAACTTACCCGAAGTAAAATCCTCCACATTAAAATCAAATTCTAACTCATTAATGCAGTTGTAAGAGTTGACCTCGGAAAGCTTGAATTCATTATCGTCAATTTTTATCGTTGCTCCTAAAACGTGGTTCAACAGCTCCAAAAGCCTGAGCTGGTAAATTTCTTCTTGCTGCGGGACAAACCTTTTAATCGCTTGGTCAATCACGATTGGCCATTTCGTTTGATCATGAAAATGGATATTCTCGAAAATAAAGTGAAGCATATTTCCAGTTTTAGCACCTTTTCTAAGCTGGTTAAAAATGAAATCATCATAACCGGTTTTTACATCTTGCGATCGCAACTTTAAACTGACGGCGTGATCTGCTCGAAGCATGGTATAGCTCATTCGTCGCCAATTTTCTTGCAACAGCTCAAAATGAACCGGTTCAGTGCTTTTTTCAACGCCTTTTTCGGTTTTTAGTTCATATCGATAACCGATAGGAATACTCAAGGCATCACTCTGTTTAAAACTAATCAGCTTGTGATCCACGTTTTTCAAAACATTGGTAAAAAAGCTCAGCGAAGATTTTTTATGGTAATTACTTTTGTAAACGTAACATTGTGAAATCGCCCTAGTAATCGCCACATAGATAAGCCTGCGGTTTTCCTGTTCTGCCTGCTTGGTAACTTCTGCTAGTTCTTCTTCTGTCAAATCAACTTTATCTGCGGAAATATATTCGCCTTTTTCATTTCTGAAGCTACAATCTGTATGTTTTGTTTCTGCCAATAAATCTAAAGTCGGGGCAAAAACAATATTGTATTCCAACCCTTTACTTTTGTGGATAGTCACAATTTTCACGGCGTCTTCGTCATTCTCTATCCGTTGCTCAAATTCATCGCCTTCAGTTTCCATGCCTTCAAGTCCCCGTTTAAGCCAGCTAATTAGCTCCAAACTATTCAGGTTTTTACGACTTTGGGTTTTGTGTAGTAATTCAATCAGCTGATATAAATTAGTGATGATCCTTTCGCCATCGCTATTCTCTGATTTCAACAATCTACTTTCTACCGAAAAATCTTTGATCCATTTTTTTAAAGCGCTGTAAATCCCATCCTTTTCCCAGAGCAATTTGTAACTCCTAAACAATTCGACAATCAGTTCATCATCGAGCGCAAGGATATTGTCGTCCTTGAATCCCGTAAAAGGGGAGAGCAAAGCTTTATTATAACTCGCCCGATTGATGTCGGCAATCGCTTGCAAAACGTATAAAAGATATTTGGCTTCCGCCGATTGTAAAACCCGACCATCATCAATGGTAATTGCGGGAATGCCAAGCTTTGTAAGGTGTCTTTTTATTTCTTTCCCAGCTGCATGTCCGCGAATTAATATTCCAATGTCTTTAGGCAAAACTTCTCTCAAACCATCCGCACCCATAATCTGAAATTTTTCTTTCGGATTGAGCAAAGCTGCTACCTGTGCGGTTAAGCTTTCATAAATGACTTCGTTTTTTTGACATTCGATGATTTCTATCGGGATGCAAGAAACACCATTAAAAAGTAAATCGCTTTTGGTGTTCTTTACTGGCGATTCTACTTCAATATAATTTATCCGTTTTTCGGTTGGCGCATCTAAAAAGTGAAAAGTATCAAAATCTTCTTCTGGTTTAAAGAAAACGTTCATCGCATCAATCAGTCGTTCTGCAGAGCGGTAATTTTGGTTCATTCCATACCGCTTATCTACTGCATTTTTAGCTTCAAAATAAGTGTAAATATCTGCCTTTCGCCAAGCGTAAATGGATTGTTTTGGGTCGCCTATGTAAAACAGAATGGTGTT
>JBBSTQ010000545.1:0-2245 GCA_038235745.1 Sphingobacteriales bacterium | reverse complement strand
TACACCGTTTTTTAATCTGCCCGCCAAAGAGGATGGTTCTGCATAACCGACCATTAAGATGGTGCAGTTTGGGTTTTCAATATTGTTTCTGATGTGGTGTTTTACTCGCCCTGCCTCTGCCATCCCGCTAGAAGAAATAATGACCATTGGCGATGTGTCCGAGTTTAAAGCAATAGACGCTTCCGAATCTTCAATATAACTCAAGCCCTTAAAATCGAAAGGATCATCATCCACTTTTAAAACCGCCTGTACGTTATCATTAAAATTCCAGGGATATGCTTTAACCACCATCGTGGCTTTTTCTGATAGTGGGCTATCAACAAAATACTTCACATCGGGCAATTTGCCGGCAAGTTCTAAGCTGTTTAACGAGTATAAAAGCTCCTGCGTACGCCCAACACTAAAGGCAGGAATAATTAACTTGCCTTTTTTATTAACACAGGTTTCGATGATTAGCTGTAACAGCTTTTCTGCGGCCGGGTTGGCATCTTCGTGTAAACTATCTCCGTAGGTAGATTCCAGCAAAATATAATCGGCTTGTCTAAACTGATGAGGCGCTTTTAAGATCAAATCTTTATACCTTCCAACATCTCCGCTGAAGGAAATACGGGTCAGTTTACCATCTTCCTTAATATTTAAATGAACGGATGCGCTCCCGATAATATGTCCGGCATCCTCGAAACTTACCGTTACGCCCTCCTCCAACTGGTAAACAGTGCTGTATTTAACTTTTTTAAATTGCGTTAAAGCGATGAGTGCGTCCTCCATTTTGTACAAAGGCTCAAACAGTCGCTGATTGTTTTTTGCTCTTCTTTTGTTGGCGTAGCGAATATCGTTTTCTTGAATTTTAGCCGAATCTTGCAACAATATTTTACACAGCGCATAAGTGGCTGGCGTACAAACAATATCACCTTCAAAGCCCTGCGATACCAACCTCGGGATTAAGCCAGAATGATCAATATGTGCATGAGAGAGAATGAGATAATCAACCGTTTTTGGATCAAAGCCAAAATCTCGGTTCATGTCATCTGTATTGGAGCCATGCCCCTGAAAAAGACCGCAATCCAGTAAAATTTTTGTGCCGTTATTTAGTTCTATAAGGTGTTTGCTGCCGGTTACCGTTTGTGCAGCGCCATGAAATGTGATGTCCATATAAAAAGGTTATAGCATGAAGATAAACAATTATTAATCCAAAAAAAGAAAGCCAAATGCTTAAATTAGCATTTATAACTTATCCTTATTTATTCAGATATGAAAAATATTTTCGTCCTATTTCTTGCCTTAGCATCTCTACAAGCAAGCGCACAGCTTAAACTTACCAAAATATGGGAAACCGGCGACTTACCCACACCAGAGTCTGTTTTACCAATTGGCAAGTTATTATACGTTTCGCTAATCGATGGTAATGGTTCTAAGGCAGACGGCAAAGGCGGTGTTGCTATTTTAGATGAAAGCGGAAAGATCATCAATAAAAACTGGGTTACAGGCTTAAACGCACCAAAAGGTATGGGCGTTTTTAAAGGCAAACTTTACGTGTCCGATATTAACGAAGTGGTAAAAATTGATGTTAAATCTGGTAAAGTTGAAACAAAAATCCCGATAGAAGGAACTGTTTTTTTGAACGATATTGCTATTGATGGTAAAGGTGCTGTTTTTGTTTCTGATAGCAGGTTGGGAACTGTTTATAGTATCGTGGATGATAAACCTACTTTGTATTTGTCTGACGTTAAATCGGTTAACGGTTTAAAATTTATAAATAACGAGCTTCACATTTTAAGCGGGCCGACTTTAGTTAAGTCGGATAAAGACAAAAAGCAGACATTGATTGCAAGCGGTTTAGCGTCTGGTGGCGATGGCTTAGAACCGTACAAAAACGGAGGATTTATTGCAACTTGCTGGGCGGGCCTAATTTACCATATTAAAGCAGATGGCACCTTTGATTTATTACTGGACAGCCGAGCGGATAAAATAAATACTGCAGATATTGGGTTTGATGCAAAAAAGAACATTCTTTATGTACCTACGTTTATGAAAAATTCTGTGGTGGCCTATAGGGTTGAGTAAGCTCGCTGTTTGTTTACTCGGGCTGGAAAACAGTTCCACCAAAAAAAGCCCTAAGTGAATTTCGCTTAGGGCTTTGTAATTTAATGTTTGATGATGATCTGCTTTTTGATGGTTTCTTTACCGTTTATGATATGGAGGTAATAAGTTCCCTCTGCGATTTTACTGGTATCAAAAGTTTTTT
>JBBSTQ010000544.1:0-2248 GCA_038235745.1 Sphingobacteriales bacterium | reverse complement strand
TGGAATGGGTGCTGTTAAAGGTGTTGGCGCTGGTGCGGTAGAAACCATTGTTGAAAACCGCAAGGACAGCAGGTATAAATCTATCTTTGATTTTACCAAGCGCATTGATTTAAGAGCAGCCAATAAAAAAGCATTAGAAAACTTAGTGCTTGCCGGCGGTTTCGATTGTTTTGAAGCACACCGGGCACAATATTTTTACGAAGATGGTGGAGCAATTGTTTTAGAACAGGCTATTAAATACGGTTCTCGCCATAAAGAGAACGAAAATTCATCACAAGCGAGTCTGTTTGGCGGAGGTGCCTCCGTAGAAATGCCAGAACCATCTTTGACCGATTGCGAAGAATGGGGATTGATAGAAAAGCTGGCCAAAGAAAAAGAGGTGGTCGGAATTTATATTTCTGGCCATCCGTTGGACGAGTATAAATTGGTATTGAATAAATACTGCACAAAAGGAAACCTGACCATCTTCTTAGAGATTGATAAAGGCATTGATTTCCAATTCAAAGTTGGTGGTATTGTCACTTCTGTGAACCACAGAGTTTCTAAAGATGGACGTGGTTATTGTTACTTCAAAGTAGAAGGTTATGATGATGCCTTTGAGTTTTCTGTTTTTCGTGATGATTACATGAAATTTAAGCATCATCTAGTGGAGAATAATTATTTGTACATCAAGGGCAATGTTGGTTATTTCTCTAATCCAGATGGCACAAGACGCCACCGTTTGAGCTTTACCGATTTTTCTGATTTACGTGATGTCTTAGAGAAGCAGTCCAATAAAATTGACATCCGCTTAGAGCTAGACCATATTAACGCCGATTTAATTAGTGATCTAGATGAGATTTTTAACGCTCATGCTGGTTCCAAAAAACTGAACTTTGTGGTAATTGATAGAAAAGAAAAATTGATGATTGATTTACCAAGTAAGAGTCGGCAGATAAATATTTCTAAGGAGTTGTTGTGCAGTTTGGATGAGATGGAGTTGGAGTATGTTTTGACTTAAGGGTTTATGCCAGTAAATCTTGATGCGTTAATACGCTACCACACTATAGATAAATGCTTACAAAATCATTATAAAAAATGGCGTTGGGAAGATTTAGCTTCGTCATGTTTTCAAGCTTTAGATGATATCAGGTATCGTTCTGAAAAAAACACTGTAAGCAAAAGAACCTTAGAGAACGACATTAAAATCTTACGCAGTAATACGCTCGGATATAATGCGCCAATTATTTGCAAAAATGGCATGTATAGCTATTCCGACCCAAATTATTCAATTAAAAATGCATCATTAACTCAGTCTGATATTAAACACATAAGTTTTGCTATCCAAACTTTAAAACAGTATAAGGGATTTAGTTTTTTTGATAGTCTCAAGGAAATATTAGACCGTTTAGAGCACAAAGTCTCTATTCAATTACATGAAAATTTAACCCGTTTTATACATTTTGAAGACACCTACAGTCCGACTGGAACTCATTTCATTGATGATGTTTTGGATGCAATACAACATCAACAAGTTTTAAAGATCCGTTACCAAAAATTCTATAGCGATGATGAAACAGAAAACATTTTACACCCTTATCTTTTAAAAGAATTTAAAAGCCGTTGGTATGTTCTAGGGTTTAACCCACGAGTTAATTTGCTAAAAACCTATGCTTTAGATAGGATTAAAGAAATTTCCCATTTAAAAAACGAAGTTTATTTAGAAAATAAGACAATAGATGCTCAAGATTTTTTTAGTAATGTTATTGGTATTTCCAATCCAACCGATGAGATTCAAAACGTTGAAATATTAGTTAAACCCCATTTTGTTGAATATATAAAAACACAACCTTTTCATCACACTCAAAATATTAAACATGAAGATGAAAATGGCTTGTTGATAAATTTAAATGTAGTTCATAATATTGAACTTGAAACCTTGCTGTGCGGATATGCTTCTTCGTTGGCTATACTTAAACCAGAAAGTCTTAAACTTGCAATTAAACAAAGGCTTGAGACTGCTCTAAAGCAATTTGAAAGTTAAGATTTATCGGTTAGCTTTCCCAGTTTTTATCGTTTTTCCTAAAGCAAATAGAATTTGATCGATATGGTACATATAATTATTTTCATTTTTTAAACTTTGTTGCAATTCTCCTGATAGCCACTTTTTATAATCCTCAATATGAATGGCGTTCTTTTTAGCACTTAAAATATTCGTCTTTCTTATATTACTTATTTCTCCTTTATCTTTATCATCAGTTTTATATAC
>JBBSTQ010000543.1:0-2253 GCA_038235745.1 Sphingobacteriales bacterium | reverse complement strand
CACTTGGTTAAGTGATTTAAAACTAAGATTGAGTTATGGTACAGTAGGAAACCAGGACATTCCTGCTTTCTCTTATTTAGCAGGAATAAACAGCGGAATTGGTTACGCATTTGGTGACAACTCCGGAAGCGGAGGTTTAGTAACTGGCGCAGCACCAACAGCATTATCAAACCCAAATTTGGGTTGGGAAAAAAATCAGCAAATTAATTTAGGTTTAGATTTAGGTTTTCTGAAAAACAGAATTACTGCCGCAATAGACTTATACAGCCGAAAATCTATAGATCTATTGTTTAGAGTTCCGGTACCTGCAACATCAGGAACGTATGAGCCAATTCCATTTAATACCGGAGATATGGTAAATAAAGGAATCGATTTTAGCTTAAATACCGTAAATATTGAAAAAGGAAGTCTTAAATGGAATTCTACTTTAATTTTATCTGCCTACAAAAACGAGGTAACTTCATTGGGCTTAGCGTCTCCAATTAATAATGGGTTTACCCGTATCACCGGTGGCGCAAGACGAGTTGAACAAGGTTATCCTGTAAATTATTTTTACGGTTTTAAAACCGAGGGTATATTCCAAAATCAGGCTGAAATTGATTTGCATGCGACACAAACAGCAGGAACTAATCCTGCAACAAGCACTGCTCCAGGCGATATAAAATTTGTAGACGTTAATAAGGATGGGATAATCAATGATGAAGATAGAACAGACCTAGGTAACTCTATCCCAACTTTTACCTACGGTTTTACCAATAACTTTACCTTTAAAAACTTTGATTTAAGTATTTTCTTACAAGGTTCAGAAGGTAATAAAGTATTAAACTTTAACCGTTGGTACACAGAAAGTGGCGTTTCTAACGGTAACTATTCTAAATACTTTCTTGGAAGATGGACAGGCGAAGGTACTTCTAACTCAATCCCAAGGGCTATTCAAAACGACCCAAATCAAAATAACCGTGTGTCTGACAGGTTTGTGGAAGATGCATCTTACATCCGTTTAAAAAATGTAAGACTAGCCTATGCACTACCTGCAAAATGGATGAAATCTGCTAAAATTCAAAAAATCCAGATATATGGTAGCGCACAAAATTTAGTTACCATTACTAATTATACTGGTTTTGATCCTGAAGTTGGTGGCGGAGTTGACATTGGTTATTATCCGCAAGCCAGAACTTTCACTCTTGGTATTAACGCAAACTTTTGATCATTAAATAGATAAAAGATGAAAATTTTAAATATTAACAAATATATAATGATAGGTGCAGCGGTGGTTGTACTGGTCAGCTGTAAAAAAGATTTCCTAACACAGCAACCAAATGATAGAATTACGACAGATAATTTTTATCAAACAGAAGCTGATGCAATTGCTTCAGTAAACGCGATTTACGCACCACTCACTTCTTTGTATAACTACATGTGGCAAGTCGGCGATATTATGAGCGACGATACTGAAACGGGTGGTGGTGGTGGTGGTGATGGCGCTACCGAATTAGAATTGGATAATTTTACCGTCAATTCCTTTAATCCCAATATCAGTAATTATTGGGGACAATGTTACCAAGGTATTCAAAGAGCCAATATAGCGATAGAAAAAATCCCAAACATCCCTACCATTAGTGATGCAATTAGAAAAAGAAGCTTAGGCGAAGCTTATTTTTTAAGAGGTTTTTACTACTACAGTTTAGTGCGGTTATTTGGAGATGTGCCTTTGTATACCAATTCAATCACATTGGATGATGCAAGAACCATAAGCAGAAGCCCAAAAGCTGAAGTTTACATTCAAGTTATTAAAGACTTAAAAGAAGCAGAAACTAGGCTTCCTAACACATACACTGGAGCGGATAAAGGCCGAGCGACTGCCGGTGCGGCAAAAGGTGTTTTGGCAGGAGTTTACCTTACCCAAGGAAACAAAACAGACGCAGCATCAAAATCTTTAGAGGTTATTAACAACGCAGCACAATATGGTTATGATTTATCGTCAAATTATGGCGATAACTTCAAATTGGGAAATGAAAATGGCAAAGAGTCCGTTTTTGAAGTTCAATATAGAAGCGGAGGAGCTCAATTTACATTTTATGGGGCTGGGAATGTGATGAATACCTTTATGGGGCCGAGGGCTCAAAACGTGGTGCAATCTTCTGGTTATGGGTTTAGTATCCCAACTTTAGATTTGTTTAATTCTTATGAACGTACCAATCCTGCGGATAGCAGTACTATTATAGACAAAAGAAGATTGCCAAGTATGTGGAT
>JBBSTQ010000542.1:0-2255 GCA_038235745.1 Sphingobacteriales bacterium | reverse complement strand
ATGTGAAGTTCAAGCTTATTCTGAGGATGTTCTCCTTGGTAAAAAGGCAAGAGAAAAATGTGGAGAACTACAATTATGCAGCCTAATTTGAAATAAATTTGGTAATGTCGTTAACCTAGAATACTATCGGACTCCGCTCAGACTGACACCCAAACCATTTCATCCCACAAAAAAAGCGTCCCAATTAAAATTAGAACGCTTTTCAAAAATAAAACTATGAAGAAATTATCCCAACACTAACGTCTGCACTCTATCTGGTCCAACAGAAAGATACTTAATAGGCACTTCCAATTCTTTTTCTAGATAATCAATGTAAGCTTGCAGTTTTGCAGGGATTTCATTGGGTTCTCTAATACCAGTTAAATCCTCATGCCAACCGTCAATTTCTTTCCAAATTGGTTCTGGTTTAATGCTGCAAATATCGTAGGGCATATAATCAATCACTTCGCCATTGTACTTGTAATGCGTACAAGCGTAAATTTTCTCGAAACCGCTCAACACATCAGCTTTGGTCATTACCAATTGGGTAACACCGTTAAGCATAATCGCATATTTCAAAGCCGGTAAATCAATCCAGCCACAGCGTCTTGGTCTGCCTGTAGTTGCGCCAAATTCATGACCAATTTTTCTTAATTCTTCGCCAACTTCATCTTCCAACTCAGTAGGGAAGGGGCCACCGCCAACGCGAGTGCAATAGGCTTTAAATATACCTACGACTTCGCCAATTTTGTTTGGAGCGATACCCAAACCTGTACAAGCACCAGCAGTTGTGGTGTTTGATGAAGTCACAAATGGATAAGATCCAAAATCAATATCTAACATAGTGCCTTGAGCACCTTCGGCCAGTACTTTTTTGCCTTCCTTTAAGTATTGAGCAACCAAATGCTCACTATCAACATGAGGAAACTTTTTCAAAAGCTCAATCGCTTCAAAGAAAGCAGCTTCTCTTGCAGAGAAATCTTCTATCTCGCCATAATTAGCTAAAATAGAGCGGTGTTTCTCAACCAGTTTATCGTACTTTTCTTTAAAATCTGGAAGGTAAATGTCTCCAACTCTTAACCCGTTACGGCCAGTTTTATCCATATAAGTTGGACCAATTCCTTTTAAGGTAGAACCAATTTTGCTATCGCCCATTTTCTTTTCAGAAGAAGCATCTAACAACTGGTGGGTTGGTAAAATCAAGTGTGCTTTACGGGCAATCATCAAGTTTTTCTTCGCCAATAAATCAACTCCAGCGTCCTTAAGCTTGTCAATTTCTTTCTTCAAGATAATTGGGTCAATCACCACACCATTACCAATCAAATTCATGGTATGCGATTCAAATATCCCTGAAGGAATAGTGTTTAATACAAACTTTTTACCGTCAAACTCTAAAGTATGCCCAGCGTTTGGTCCGCCTTGAAAGCGAGCGATTAAATCATATTTTGGAGCTAAAACATCAACAATTTTGCCTTTTCCTTCGTCGCCCCATTGAAGGCCTAATAAAACATCAACAGCCATTATTTATTTGGTCAGATATGTGTGTAAGTGAATTGAATTAATTTTTGATTTCTTTTGATTCGCAGTAACCATCTTGCAAACGGGTACAGTTCCCGTAAAGGTTAAGCGAATGGTGCTGGATGTTGAACTTCAGCAAATCGCCCATCATGCTCTGGATTTGTTGCACCCTAGGGTCGCAAAACTCCACTACTTTTCCACAGTCCAAGCAAATGATGTGATCGTGTTGTTTATATCCGTAAGATTTTTCAAACTGCGCCATGTTTTTCCCAAACTGGTGTTTGGTTACCAAATCGCATGATAAAAGCAGTTCAAGAGTGTTATAAACCGTAGCCCGACTTACTCTGTATTTTTTGTTTTTCATTTGAATGTAGAGTGATTCCACATCAAAATGATCAGATCTTGAGTAAATTTCTTCGAGTATAGCGAAACGTTCAGGAGTTTTTCTGAGGTTTTTGTTTTCGAGATATTTCTCGAAAATCTTTTTGACCATCTCAATGGTTTCTTGTACGCCCATATTGAATATTAAAGGTCAAAGTTATTAAAATTTATAACATTGCTAAATCAATTATTGCTTTTTTGATAGCTGATTTAATATGATATCTAACTTATTGCAATAAAACCACCTAAACAACTGAAAGTCAAGTAAAAAGACGGATTTTTGAAGTAAGGGGATCATTGGTGTATAACTAAAAACCAAATTTCTGAAGCGTTAAATTTAAAGACCATATATAAAGCGTAATTAGGCAAACAGGATT
>JBBSTQ010000541.1:0-2256 GCA_038235745.1 Sphingobacteriales bacterium | reverse complement strand
TGTCACGTTTGTCCATCAAACTCAATTAATAAAACCTTTAAACCTCAACCATTTTTAAAATTTAGACGATTATGAAATTTACATTAAAATGTACCGCTTACCTATTAACTGTGTTGTTTTTATCCGCTTGTAGTGCTTCAAAACAATCAGGAAATGATGGATTCGCAAAGATTTTCAACGGAAAAAACTGGGATGGATGGTATCTAAAAATTAGAAGTGGCGATGATGCGCTTGCAAATAAAGTTTTCCAAATTGAAGATGGTACGGTGCATGTTTTTAAAACTGTTCCAGAAGGTTCAGAAGAAGAAAACGGTAAAAACCCGACCCATGGATTGTTTTACACCAATAAAAGTTACAGTCAATATATTTTGAAATTTGAATATAAATGGGGTAAAAATAGGGCTAACAACTACAGTCAGTTTCAGTACGATGCGGGACTTTATTACCATGTTGTTGATGATAAAATTTGGCCAAAAGGGTTAGAATATCAGGTAAGGTATAATCCTGCCAAAGATAAAAACCACACAGGAGATATTTGGGGCGTAGCAGGTTATGGCTGGACTGCTATAAATAATGAGTTTGCTTTACCTAAAGATGGCGGAACACCACAAAAAGTACGTGGCTCAGAACATTTAGCCAAACCAACTAAAAACTTTAACGGCTTAAATGACAAATGGAACCAAGTAGAAGTAATTGTGATGGGCAATAAGTATGCGATTCACAAACTAAATGGCGATGTGGTAAATATGTTAACCGATCTTCCGTTAAGCGAAGGTAAAATTGGTCTGCAGGCGGAAACCGGAGAGATTTATTATAAAAACATCCAGATCAAAGAACTGAAAGACTTTGTTCCAGCAGATACATTTTTGAAATAACAACAGCATAAAACATTATGAAAGTTAAAATCATCATTTTATTATCCTTTTTCTGTTTATCTGCAAACGCACAACAGCGAAACATTTCTGTTGATGTAAAAAAAGTAAAAGGCGAGCTATCCCAAAGTTATTTATACTGCATTGGTGCAGGGCGGGCAAACGAAGGTTTGCGGGCAGATTGGCAAGCACAATTAAAAGAAGTGCAAGAAAAAGTTGGTTTTAAATATATCCGTTTTCACGGAATTTTAACCGATGATATGGGGGTTTACTTTGAAGATAAAGCAGGTAAATCCATTTATAATTGGCAAAATGTGGATAGGCTGTACGATTTTTTACAGAGCGTAAAAATTAAGCCCATCGTTGAATTATCTTTTATGCCATCGGCCTTAGCCAGCGGAACCGAGACGGTTTTTTGGTGGAAAGGAAATGTTACGCCTCCTAAAGATTATGCTAAATGGAACGCTTTAATTACTGCATTTGTAAAACATTTAGAAGAACGTTACGGCAGGGAAGAAGTTAAAACTTGGCTTTTTGAAGTTTGGAACGAGCCAAATCATCCATCTTTCTTTATCCCGAACAAAGTTGAGTTCCCCAATAAGTTAGATGGTTACATGAAATTGTACAGTGAAACAGCAAAAGCTATCAAATTAGTTTCTAAAGATTATAAAGTCGGCGGTCCAGCAACATCAGGTACCGCTTGGGTTTCAGATTTTATCAAACTTTGTGTTGAAAATAACTGGCCTGTCGATTTCGTTTCTACCCATGCTTATGGTGTAAACGGAGGTGGTTTAGATGAATTTGGTACAAAAAAATTGATTTTAAATCCAGATTTAAATCTTATCGCCTCCAGAGTGGCTAAATCAAAAAACGACATTACAAGATCTCCACGCCCAGATCTTCCACTTCATTTTACGGAATGGAACACCTCTTATTCGCCTTTAGATTTAATCCACGATACTTATTTTAACGCACCGTATATTCTTAACGTTCTTAAAAAAACAGAAAAAACTGCAACAAGTATGAGTTACTGGACATTTACAGATATTTTTGAGGAGGCAGGCATACCGCAAACACCTTTCCATGGTGGTTTTGGTTTAATTAACCTTCAGGATATTAAAAAACCGTCCTACTACGCTTATGAATTTTTGGGAGGTTTGGGTAACAGAGAATTAGCGACAGATGACGAAAGTGCGATTGTTTGTAAAGACGATAACGGCAACGTACAAGCTTTATTCTGGAATTTAACCAATCTTGATTTTAAAGGATCGCACAATAATAAATTTTTCGCGTCAGTAGTTCCTGCAAATTCAGTTGGCGAAGTAACGTTAAACGTTGATAATTTGCAAGCAGGAAATTATAAAGTTAAGGTTTACCAAACAGG
>JBBSTQ010000540.1:0-2306 GCA_038235745.1 Sphingobacteriales bacterium | reverse complement strand
TAAAGATTCATAGTCGCCTTCTAACTTAACGTAGACATCGTTACACATATCGCCTCTTGACCCCATCAATCTTTTTGAAGTCATCATCAACAGTCTATAATTACCGTTTTTTGGTACAGAAAAGTTATAAATTAAAGGCGAATTTGGTTCGCCATTATCTGGCTGGTTACCTAAAAATTCAATGTGCTTTGCGTTTGATGCATTTGCAATATAATTTTCATCTTCGGCTTTAATTAACTTCCAATTCATTAAATCTGATTTGGTATCTTCCGCTTCTAACTTTACAAAGCCTTTATTAGTTATTACATTATTAATGTATAATTCTGCTGGAGGTGCTTTTTTATTTAGCAAAGTATAAGCTTCTTTCCAGCCACCTTTTTCGTTTCCGCCATTTGGCCCTCCTGTTATTAGCCAATAGGTCATCCCTGCATCAGAAATATCAAAAGAGTTTTTTGTGTTTGACTTCCATTTCTCCTCATCATCTACAAAATGAGTATCATCTTTATCATATAACCATTTCCAATTTGGATTATCACTTTCTTTTAGCCATTGCCAGTTAGAAATATCTGATTTAAAGTCATCCTCTCCGTTTGACTTATTTTGATCTAAAATTTGATGATAGGTAACTTCTGGGAAATCAGCTTTCATATTGGCCCAAGTTTTATCACATAAACCATGGCGGTGGTCTTCATTCCATTTACCATGAGAAATTGCATGGATAAATTGGCGTTTTTTTGGTTTCGTAGCCTTAATCATTTCATAAGCCATTTGCATTGGCCCTGCACATATTAACCAAAGAGGATTTTTCACTGAGCTTTTATTAGCCTCCTTTACAAAATTTAAAATAGCCTTTTCCTTTTCGGTTTGATCATCAAAAATTTTATTAGCATTTAAGTTAAATCTTTTTGCTCCGCCTTTAGCGGCATCCGTCATTACATCTTCCCAAGATTTTCTAGATTCTCCAAGATGATTGCTGTAATCATAATGTACTAATCTTTTGCCTAAACCAGCAGAACTAATAAATGCCAAAGAAAAAGCAGTTGCACCCCAATCGTCGGTATCATGTAGGTTACCATCAGAGCTAACTGCAATGCGTCCCGGTGGCATTTTTATAACTACATTTTGGGCGTAGAGACTATTTGAAAACCCAATTAGCATCCATAAACCTAAAAACACAACTTTATAAGCTGTGGCATTTAAATCTGTTTTTACATTCATAATTTTGTCCCTTTCTGGTCTTGTATTTGATTTTTCTAAAATGGGTTTGTAACGTTTTGATATTTCTTTAAAACCAAACCTTTCCTAAAAAAAAATAAGTAATACATTCTTAATTTCAAAAAATCCTACCTGCATGTGTAAGTGTTTCTCCTTTAGCTACCCATTTAGAAATATGGGCTGGCCTTCTATCGTCAATCATTTTTTTGGTGTAGGGCAGGGGAATCTTTAACCTGTCATGTAAATGGTTATAAGCAATTTCCCAAGCACTTTCGCCCCCGCCTGTTGGCGGTTCAATACCTTTTTTATTTCCTTTTCTAGGAATTATAAATCCATCACAAATATTCGAAGGTACTTTAACAGCTCCGGTCATCCAGCTACCATGCAATTCCATAAAGTCTTTTAGACGTTTTTTTTCTAAAGAAAACAAATCCACATTTTGTTGATAAGCCGTTTCTGCTGAATACATCATAGAATTAAATCCTAAGTTCAAATGGCCTAAATCTCTACAAGATTCCATCGCTAAACCATCTATGTAAACGGTTGAACTTGTTTCGCTCTTCCAAATATCTTTCATTTCCTTATCAGATTTTCCTGGAGTATTAACTGGTTTAGCACCATCACTAGTTTGATAAATGTATGTTTTTACCCTAAGCTTCCAACGTTCCACGGCTTTATCAAACAATGGTTTATCATCTTTGAAAACTGCAATTGCAAAATTTGCTTCAATTGCAGATTGCACCCAATTATTTCCAGACATTTGATCATCCATTACGTATGGTAAAAATTTATCAAATAATTTATTTACCTGATTTTCATTTTCTTTTTTCCATCCGGGATACTCATATCTTAACAATTCGGCACCGTTTGCAATCCAAGGAGCTGTCCATGAAACTAATAAGCGAGCATTGGAAGATGTGTTTTTATGATAAGTATTTGCCCAAGCATCAATAATAGAGAGTGCCTTTAAAGCATATTTATCTTCATCAGTAAAACAATACATCAATGCATTGCAATAAACAGCCATTCCGTCTTGCGCCTGTTGGTCACAACCTAAATTTGGAATATTGTAAGACCCGCAGTCTACAATT
>JBBSTQ010000539.1:0-2307 GCA_038235745.1 Sphingobacteriales bacterium | reverse complement strand
GAAACTAATTGCGATTTGTTGACCACCTGTTTTGTTGATTGGTCAAATATAAGAAGAATTGGGGTTTGAAAAACAGAAATGTTGGAAAGGTGGAAGTTTCGAGAAATGAAAGTTTATCGCAATTCATATTACCGTAACCCCTGTTGCGTTAGTAACACGTTACTCTTTTGTTTGGGAACGTACAGCAAAAATCTGAAAATCCTGAATATCTTCACTGAATTAGTTGACAGAGAAGGGTTATTATCTTGCATCCAAAGCAAGGTGTGTCTAATAAAAATCCTTTCACTGCATGTAACTATTAAAATCTTCTGACGGTTCGTCAAATGATGCACTCATTTTCATCTTGCTCTTCAGCAATCCTAATGGTCTTTTTTTAAGAGGATTATCAGATCTTTTTGCTTTTTTCTAAGATAAAATCAATGAAGTCAACAAGTCTTGCTGGTAGCTTTTTGGAATAAGCTTTAATTTTTCGAGAATTTGTGTTGTGTCCATGATGTTGTGTCACAAGTTAAACTCTCCATATGTTTAGTTTTGTAGGCAGAGATACTAAAAGCTGTTTAGCGGAGTAAACAAGTCCCATAACAACTCTTATGCTAAAAGCCCAATACAATCACTGGGTCGATATCTAGTTTTTGGCTTATATCTCTTGCTGTTTTTAGCGTTGGTTCACTTTTACCTGTCAAATACTCGCTAACTCGTGAAGTACTTACACCCAAAAGTTCAGACAAACGTTTTTGATTTAAGCCACGCTCATACATACGCAGTTTTATGGCTTCAACAAGAGTGGGTGCTTTTATGGGTTCGTTTGATTCTTCGTAGTCTGCTACTAAATCTGAAAGTAAATCTAATTCTATAAAATTTTTATCGTTACTAGCTGTATCGTTATTTACAATGGCTAACAATTCCTCAATGCGAGTGATCAATGCTACGTATTCTTTTTTGGTTTGTATCGTTCTCATTTTTCTAAATATTTGAACTGTCTATTTTATCATATTCTGAATGTGTTCCAATAAATCGAACATATACCTTGTTTGATGCAAAAATTATAATAGCTACAAGTCTATAATTATTACCCTTGATGTTAAATACATGTCGATTGTTACCCACATAATCAACACTATTAAAAGTTTGCTTTATGTCACTTAAAGTATTCCATTCGCATCTTTTAGTTTTAAAATACCAATCTCTCAAAGCAACGTCAGAACCGGCATGCTTTGTTGTAAACTCTTTGATTTTCGTAAACGTAACAATCCGCATTATTTTGAGGCATAAAAACTATACAAAGTTCATAAATTATTTTGATATTCAAAATATAATTACATTAGAAAATATTTTTAACGGACTAAAATCGCCCCTAATGAGCAACGGGTGGAACTAGAGATTGGAATGTAGAAAGTTAGAAAGATGCAACGTTGGAGATAAAAATTGAAAGGTGGAACAATGGATTGTTGGAAGAGTTTGGAAAATTGGAGTATTAGAACGCTGGATATAGAATTCCTTTCCGAGCGGGGTCTTGCTTTTGCTGACCCTGCGATATTGAATAGATGGAATAGCTTGCATTTTTCCTACTAAAACGACTCAATAGTTTTTCTCAAACCTTCTTTAGCTTTAATGGGAAGTTCTTTACCCAAAACTTTTTTAATTTTTTGATTTGAAACAACGTAGCTTTCCGTAAGTTTATCAAGACGTTCTGTCGTTAATGGCAAACTCAGCCTATCTCCTAATTTTGCTATTGCGCTAATGAATGTTGCAGGAATTTTCCAGAGTCTTGGTTTAAGATTCAATGTTTCTGCAATTGCTGTTACCAATTCACTGGTTGATACACTTTCATCATCCGCTAATTGGTAAACGCCTGAAGGGATATTTTGCTCCAGTATTTCTTTGATTACGAAGCATAAGTTCTCTACACTTAAAAAAGACCTTTTATTTTCGAAGGAAGCAAGGGGATAAGGAATCCCTTTTTTTACGAATTGATACAATAGGTTTAAATTTCCTTTGTTTCTTGGTCCGTGAATCATGCATGGTCGCAAAATATAAAAGGATTTTCCCTCTGGCAAAGCTTGCGCTTTGATGTACTCCTCTGCCATTAATTTTGACTTGCCGTAATGGGTTTGAGGATTTGGCTGATCATCTTCCGTTAAAACCCCATCAACTGTGTCTGCAACTGCTTTTACTGAACTGATGAAAATGAATTTCTTTGCGTTTGATTTTAGGAAAGTATTATATAACTGTTTTGTCAACTCAAAGTTGGCATCGTAATAATCCTGAGGTTGTGATACTTTTTTTAAATCGTGTGCTTTGCCGGCT
>JBBSTQ010000538.1:0-2313 GCA_038235745.1 Sphingobacteriales bacterium | reverse complement strand
CTCTAAGGCTAACACTTATCTGACTTTTTGGTACACTGACATTCGTAAGAATAACCATTTCAAACTTTACTGAATCAGTAGATTTGTAAAATGGTTTATCGGTAAAAGGAGTTTCAAGACCCGTATTAAAACCTAACTCAATTGGCATTTCATCCTCTTTTTTACATGAAAAAAGAAGGATAGAGACTAATAAAAAAAATAAACATTTATACATTACGGTATAATATTTTTTGTTATTTCTGTATTGATGGTGTTGTAACTAATCTGCTCTATTTTGATTTTAAATGGTGTTTTTTCAAACTCATAAAATTTAAAACCAGTGTATTGATTAGTACCATTTCTAACCGAATTTCCGTAAACTTCTTTAACATCATTAACTACATCTTCATAATTATAGTTAATTAAAACAGGGTCGATATGTAATCTGATTTTGACCAAAGTTTTATTGGTGTCATATATCAAAGAATATTTACCATAAAATCCTTCAATAAATGTCGTAACATCGGCAAACTTATTGGCTCCTTTCTTAAAGAAAATTCCTACATCAATAAAATCAGGTCCGGTAGCCTTTGTGTAAGCAAGAGGGTAATTGTCTTTAAAAGTAGCAAATGGCGCAATCGCCTTTACTTCATCATAGCTTTTTAACCCATCCCAAGCGGTACTGAGCGAATAGTTATCAACAACTTTAATCTTTTTTCCGAAATTAAAAGACTTTCCATTTTTATCAAACTTCACAATTAAGTTGTATTCTCCTTTTGTTTTTATCGGGAGAAAGTAGCCTTTGTATTCTGTTGGGGAAATCTCATTATATTCTAATTTAGCTCCCACTGGCGACTGTCCATTTAAACTAACGTCTATTCCTGAAGAAGTATTCTTTAGGTTAGAATTATAGGTCACTGAGAAAAAAACGGTATCGTTTACATGAATTAATGGCTTCTGGGTGTAGATGTTGACGTTATCGATTACGAGTTCTGGTTTTGTCTCTCCACTTTCTTTCGATGAATTACATCCAACAAAAAGAAGCGCCAGAATTGAAAATGCTAGATGTTTTACTTTCATGTTTTTAAAGGGTAAATGCAGGATATGAATTTCCGAATTTAACATTAAAAACGATTTAACGTACAATATGGATTAAAAAAACTATATGGAATATTCTTTAACCTAAACCACAACCGGATCCCTCATCTGCTCCAAAGCAAAAATCGCTTCGTCAATATTCCGAATCCCTTCAATAGCAATCCGCAACGTATTTTTAACTTCTTTTAAATTTACGTTTCGTGGGTTTTGTTGCGCAAAAGATAAAATCTTGCTAAACGACTCAGTTTCAAAATATTTGGATTGCTTGTCGGAGATAAAATAACCTCGCAAAACGCCTTTTTTCCAGCTGATTTTTTCTAAACCTATTTCTTTACCAATCCATTGCAGTTCAACAGTTCGCAATAAATCACGTACCTGTCTTGGTGCTGGACCAAACCTGTCATGCAGTTCTTTTGCGAAAGCATCCAACTGGGTTTGGTTTTCTATTTTGGATAATTCGGTGTATAAATTATAACGTTCCTGAATGTTGGTCACGTATTCATCCGGAATCATCAGCTCCATATCCGTATCAATCTGCGTAAAGCTTACAAACGGACGAGGTTTATCATCCGCAAACAAACCTTTAAATTCGTCTTCTTTTAATTCCTGAATGGCTTCGTCCAAAATTTTATGGTACATATCAAAACCAATTTCGGCAATAAATCCACTTTGCTCTGCACCCAACAGGTTTCCGCTTCCGCGGATATCCAAATCTCGCATGGCAACATTAAAACCGCTTCCCAAATCAGAAAACTCTTCAATGGCGCTCAATCTTTTTCTTGCCTCAGAGGTTAAAGTTGACAAAGGCGGACTTAACAAATAACAGAAAGCTTTTTTATTAGAACGCCCAACTCGGCCTCTCATTTGGTGTAAATCGCTTAAACCAAACATGTGAGCGTGGTTAATCAGCATGGTGTTAGCATTCGGCACATCCAACCCAGCTTCAATAATGGTGGTTGCGACTAAAACATCATATTTGCCATCAATAAAATCAAGCATCACATCTTCCAGCTTGTCGCCCTCTAATTGTCCGTGGGCAATTGCGATTTTAGCTTTTGGAACCAGCTTTTGGATTAAACCACCCAACTGACGTAAATCTGCAACTCGATTATGGATAAAGAAAACTTGTCCATCGCGATCCAGTTCAAACTCAACAGCTTCTTTAATTAAAGTTTCGTTGAACACATGAAGTTCTGTTTGTACCGCTTGACGGTTTGGTGGAGGCGTTTGCATGAT
>JBBSTQ010000537.1:0-2321 GCA_038235745.1 Sphingobacteriales bacterium | reverse complement strand
GTTGATATTTACATTAACGGAACTTTTCTTGGAACCAATAAAAACGGTTTTATCCCTTTCGGTTACGACCTAACACCTTACCTCAATTTCGGCGATAAGGAGAACATCATCGCCTTAAAGGTTAATAACGACAGAAATGAAAAGTTCAACCAAAATGCGCCACTAACTTGGAACCACGAACATTGGCATCCCACCCATGGCGGTATTTACAGAAATGTTTACCTCTATACCTTAGATAAATTACACATCACGCTTCCGTTATATGATAACTTAAAAACGATTGGTAACTACGTATATGCAAAGAACATAAGCGAGAAAAGTGCCGATGTTTTAGTGGAAACTGAAGTTAAAAACGATTATAAAGAAAAGCAAAATGTTGTTTTTGAAGCTTCCGTTGTTGATGATCAAGGAAAAGTTGTCGCCACTTATCAGGATAATAAATCAATATCAGGAGGAAAAAAGCTGGTTTTTAAGGGTACTTTAAATGTTGTAAACGCAAGTCTTTGGTTTACTCGCCATCCGTATTTGTACAAATTGGTCAGTAAGATAAAAATCGGAAACACATTTGTTGACGTTACAGAAACACCTTTCGGGATACGCAGTTTTGACTTTAATAAAGACACTGGCTTTTGGTTAAACAAAGAACATGTTAAACTGCATGGTTGGGGACAAAAACCAACCAACGAATGGGCGGGTTTAGGCGCTGCTTTACCTAACTGGCTGGGCGAATTTACCTACAAATTAATGGATGAAGCTGGTGGTAACTTTATCAGATGGGGTCATTGCGCAGGTTCACCTTCCGATATTAGCATGGGCGATAAATACGGTTTTGTAACCTTGATGCCCGGTGTTTCTGGCGAAAGTGAAAACACAGGAGAAGGTTGGGATGTGAGGATTGCGGCTTTTAGAGACATGGTGGTTTATTACCGTAACCATCCTTCAATTTTTATCTACGAAGGTGGAAACTGGGCAACTTCGGCAGAGCATTTTGCAGAGATTACTGCCATAATGAAAGAATTTGATCCACACGGAAACAGACTGTTAGGCAACAGAAGAGCAGAGGTTAAAGACAAAGCGGAAAACTACGTTACCATTGAAGTTGGTACAGAAGGCTGGAAGAGAGAGTTCCCTAATTTGCCAATTGTGGAGAGCGAATATATGCGAGATGAGGCACCACGTAGGGTTTGGGATAAAAATTCTTTGCCAACATACGGTGTTTATCCACGGAAAGTACTGAACCAATACAAATGGGATTCGGAGCAATATGCGGCATTGCAGGTTAGCCATTGGTGGTTAAAAATGGGGGTAAAGCCTTACCATGCAGGCGGCGCAAATTGGCTTTTTTCTGATGGAACATCTGGCGGTCGTAACCCTAGTGAAGTAACCAGAGCTAGTGGCGAAGTGGATGCAGTTCGTTTGCCAAAAGAAGCTTTTTACGCGTTAAAATCTATGTGGCGCTCAGAACCACAAGTTCACGTGATTGGGCATTGGACTTATGAACCAGGCGTTAAAAAAGATATTTATGTGGTTTCTAACTGCGCCATGGTTAAACTTTATGTAAATGATAAACTCATCGGCACCAATGCCAATCCGGAAAATGCTTACCTGTTTAAATTCCCGAATGTTGCTTACCAAGCTGGCGAGATTAAAGTCGTAGGATTTATTGACGGTAAAGAAAAAGTGAGTCAGCAAAAAATAACTGTCGGCAATAAAAAAAGCATCAAACTCACAGCGATTAAAGGGCCAAACGGTTGGCGAGCAGATGGTTCTGACGTGGTTTTGATAGATGTAGAAGTAGTGGATAGCTTAGGCAGAAGATGTCCAACAAACCAGCAGGACATCAACTTTACCTTTAGCGGCGACGGCGAATGGCGAGGAGGATACAATAGCAATACGCCAGAAAATACGGGTAAACTGAAATTATATACCGAGGCTGGGATCAACAGAGTTTCCGTTCGTTCTTCAAGGAAAGCCGGCTCGGTAACAATTACTGCTTCGGGCGAGGGAGTTGCGCCAGCAAAGATTGTGATCAACTCAGAAAAAGTAAATATCCAAAACGGCTTGACAACAGAGTTGCCTCAGGTTTATCAAGAGAAAATGAGCGCACCCGAACCACCCGAAATGCCACAGCCTGGCAATACCCAAGAGTTTGGTGCAAACCTAATTGGCTCAAAGGTTATCGCATTTTCATCAGAGAAAAGAGATAAGCCAGCCGTAAGTACAACGGATCGAATTGCAGGAACTTTTTGGGAAGTGAGCGCCAAGAAAGAAGCGCAGTTTATCGAGTTGGATTTGGGTGTACCGCAATCCATCAACAAAAT
>JBBSTQ010000536.1:0-2322 GCA_038235745.1 Sphingobacteriales bacterium | reverse complement strand
AGATGGCATCAAACCTTCTTCCAATTTATCTATTCTGTCCAGATTAGGAAAAACTTCTGCTGCCAAAAAATCCTCGCAGGTTTTCTGGATCATCAACTGCTCCTCGTCAAACTCTTCCGGAATAAATACGTCTTTAAAATCCGTTTCGGAGATAAGAAATTCTCCACCTTTAATAGTACTTTTCATTGTTTAATTAGATTAAGGATGAAACGAGCAAAGAATAAAGACAGTGCCTTTCATCATCGTTTATTTATTGATTAAGGATGAAAAGAGCAAAGTATAAAGACAATGCCTCTCATCGGTATATTTATTTTTTTAACTAAAAAAGATTTAAAAAAAAGAGTTAATGGAAATCTGTTATCCTTTTTCCTTTATCTTTTCATCTTTGCCCATTAACGTTTTAATAAAGTTCACAATCATTTTTTGTAGCGTGATTATTTTCTGAAATATCTCATCAGTTTCAGAAAGCATTCTTAAATCTGAAGCTAATAATAGCTGTGTTTCTAACTCGTAAAGAGAGCCTAAACTGATTCTTAAAAAATGGGCAAAATCCTTGTTTGTTCCTCTTGCCGATCCTTCCGCAATATTTGACGGAACAGAGACCGAGCATCTATTGATTTGACTGATTAGACCAAATCTTTCATCAGCAGGAAACTTGGAAGTTAGCAGATAGACATCTTTAACTAAGACTCTAGCATCCTTCCAAATGTTTAACTGACGAAAATTATGCATATCTTTAATATATTATTTTGATTAAGAAGCAAAGAATAAATATTATGGATATACTTGGAAGACTTCCGTCCTTGTTCCTTCTACCCTTACTACTTGTTATAAATCAGCTCCACTTTAATCCTTACTCCTTCCATCCTTGCTCCTTCCTCCGTCTCAAAGCATTTCAAAAATCCCTGCTGCGCCTTGTCCACTGCCTACACACATGGTTACCATTCCGAATTTCTTATCTCTTCGTTTTAACTCGTTGAAAATTTGAACGGAGAGTTTAGCTCCGGTGCAACCTAACGGGTGTCCGAGGGCAATTGCACCACCGTTTACATTCACTTTTTCTTTATCTAAACCCAATTTTCTGATGACCGCAAGCGACTGAGACGCAAAAGCTTCGTTCAGCTCAATTAAGTCAATTTGATCTAAAGTCATGTTTGCTTGTTTCAAAGCCATTGGAATCGCTTCGATAGGACCAATTCCCATAATTCTTGGTGGAACCCCTGCAACCGAATAGCTAACTAATCTTGCAATGGGTTCTACATTTAATTGCTTCAACATTTTCTCGGAAACAACCAAAACAAAGGCTGCACCGTCTGATGTTTGTGAAGCATTACCCGCAGTTACCGAACCCCCAGCTGCAAACACAGGTTTTAATTTTGCCAATGCTTGAATGGAAGTATCTGACCGCGGCCCTTCGTCGGTATCGACCACGTATTTGCGGGTTTTCTTTTTCATGTTGGCATCAACATAATTTTCTGTAACCGTAATGGGTAACACACCATCTTTTAAATGACCATTTTTTATCGCTTCAATCGCCTTTTGGTGCGAGTTAAAAGCAAACTCATCTTGGTCTTCTCTGCTCACTTCATATTCTTTGGCTACCGCTTCTGCAGTTAAACCCATCCCCCAATACCAATCCGGATTTTTCATGGCGACTTCTGGGTTGGGCACAATTTTCCAGCCCCCAAACGGCATTCCGCTCATCACTTCTACCCCACCGGCAACGATGCAATCTGCCATTCCTGCTTTAATTTTTGCAACCGCAGTAGCAATCGTTTCTAAGCCAGATGCGCAATAACGATTCACGGTAACTCCAGGGACTTTATCGGTATCCAAAGCCATCAGAGAAATCATTCGGCCAATGTTTAAACCTTGTTCCGCTTCTGGCGTGGCATTACCGACAATCACATCGTCAATTTGGTTTTTATCAAGATTGGGAACTGATGCAACCAATTCACGAATGACTTCCGCTGCCAAATCATCGGCTCTGGTAAAACGAAATACTCCTCGTGGAGCTTTTCCAACTGCTGTTCTATAACCTGCTATAATGTATGCTTCCATATATTTAGTATTGAGTAGGGCGTATTGAGTAATGAGATGACTTACATACGTCCTTATTTATTTTTTTTAGTATTGCGTATTGTGTATCAAGATGACTTATTTTTTTATAATTATTTTTTAGTGTTTTGTGTTAAGTGATAATATAATTTACTGGATTCAATATTCTTTTAGATACGTTTCAGAGATCTCAATACACAATACTCACATCAAATTACTCTCAACCTATTTACTTAATGATAATTGAAGTTTATAATTCATTTT
>JBBSTQ010000535.1:0-2344 GCA_038235745.1 Sphingobacteriales bacterium | reverse complement strand
CTTCCTTTAAAGTTATCAACAATTTTACACACTATCAACACCCCGGACCCCCACTCTAATAATAACAGTCTTTCAGTATATTTGTACTGGTTTTTAACCAAAGGCTATCGGACGAAGGAGTGCGGAGGGTATTATACTTTATAATAGTGGTAAATGTGCTCAAGGCATCCCTTTGGGCAATGTCATTAAGTTTAGGAAGCTCGTCATGTCGAACGATAGTGAGACATCTCACAAATAGGTAATCAGACCGAATGGCAACCTTGCGTGTGAGATTTCTCGTTCCTCGAAATGACGGCGTGGAGATAAAAAAAGGCTTAACTTAATGACATTGTCATTTAGAACTTTGACTGAGTTTATCCTGAATTTATTGAAGTGCTCAGCAGAACAAAATGCGCTGCTTTTAGGCTAATTAATGTTTTAGATACAATCTTAATAGATGAAAAAGTACGTTAAAAGTAAAAACAGAAATACGTTCTCACAACTGATCGTCCTTGTTTTTTTAATAGGTAGTTGTGCCTCCTACAAAAGCTACGAAGGCGTTAAATTTGAAGAGCAAAAGATAAATGATTGGGAAAACCCCGCGGTTTCTCAAATAAACAGAGCGCCTGCGAGGTCTTACTTTATTCCGTTTGCATCCGCTAAAGAAGTAAATCGTGATGATATTTGGAGCTCATCCTTGCTACAATCTTTAAATGGCGAATGGCAATTTAAGTTGTCACAGAATCCGTCCCAACGTCCGTTTTATTTTTTTAAGGATGATTATGATACCAGCAAGTGGAAAAACATTAATGTACCTGCCAATTGGGAAATGGAGGGCTACGAATATCCCATTTATGTAAATGTTGAATACCCACACGCAACTACACCGCCCTTTATCCAAAAAAACTATAATCCTGTTGGGTCTTATAAACGCTCGTTTGAAATCGCAAACGATTGGGACAACAAAGAAATTTACCTTCACTTTGGCGGAGCAGGTGGAGCAGTTTATATTTGGGTTAACGGGCAAAAATTAGGTTATTTTGAAGATTCTAAAACACCATCCGAATTTAACATCACAAAATACCTGAAAAAGGGAAAAAATTCTTTGGCCGTTGAAGTTTACAAGTGGAGCGATGGGAGTTACTTGGAAGACCAAGATTTTTGGCGCATGGCTGGTATAACCAGAGATGTTTACTTAATGGCGAGAAACCCAACGCATATTAAAGATTTTAAAACGGGTTCTAACTTAGATGATACCTACAAAAACGGGATTTTTAATTTAGAAACAACATTATCCAATACAAACCCAAACTTGTTTGTTGAGGCGGTTTTAATGGATGGAGATAAAGTGGTCAAATCTTTTTCCGGCAAAGCAACCAATCAGCTTCTTTCTTTTAATGCAGAAATAAAAGATGTAAAAACTTGGAGTGCAGAAACGCCTAATCTTTACGAATTATTAATTAGCCTGAAAGATGCAGATGGAAAAGTATTGGAAATTATCAGGCAAGATGTTGGCTTTCGCCGAATAGAAATCAAAAATGCAAATGTGCTCATCAATGGCGAATACATTTTATTTAAGGGAGTTAATTTACACGAACATCATGACGTTACTGGTCACGTAATTGATGAGGAAACGATGTTGAAAGACATCAAAACCATGAAAAGCAACAATGTCAATTCGGTGCGAACAAGCCATTACCCGCACCAATCCCGTTGGTACGAGCTGTGCAACCAATACGGTATTTATTTGGTGGACGAAGCCAACATTGAATCTCACGGATTAATTTACGGAGATAAAAACTTAGCTAAAAACCCAGATTGGAAAGAAGCGCATTTGTTTAGGACAAAAAACATGTATGAGCGAGATAAAAACCAACCGAGTGTGATTTTTTGGTCTTTAGGGAACGAAGCTGGCGACGGTGTAAATTTTGACGCGACTTACGATTACATGAAATCGGTGGATAAAACGCGTCCGGTGCAATATGAGCAAGCAAGAGGCGGTAGAAACACAGATATTATGGCGCCAATGTATCACGTGGCAGAACAAATGTTAGCCTATGCAAAAGATGGTAAAAAGCCATACATCATGTGTGAGTATGCGCATGCGATGGGCAACAGCGTTGGCAATTTACAGGACTATTGGGATATTATTGAATCCCACGATATTATGCAAGGTGGCTTCATTTGGGATTGGGCAGAGCAAGGCATTTTAACAAAAAATGATAAAGGCGAAAGTTATTGGGCTTACGGTGGAGACTTTGGTCCTGATACGGTAAAAAGTGATGGCAATTTTGTGTTAAACGGACTGGTAAATCCTGATCGTACGCCGAAACCACATCTGAACGAAGTGAAAAAGGTTTACCAG
>JBBSTQ010000534.1:0-2346 GCA_038235745.1 Sphingobacteriales bacterium | reverse complement strand
CATGAAAAAAGATTTGCATCCATCGAATTATAGATTAGTTGTTTTTAAAGATATGTCTAACGAGTACTCTTTTATGACTAAATCTTGTATCAACACTAACGAAACTGTTAAATGGGAAGACGGAAACGAGTATCCTTTAGTTAAACTAGAGATTTCTCATACTTCGCACCCTTTTTACACTGGTAAAATGAAGCTGGTAGATACAGCAGGACGTATTGACAAGTTCAAAACGCGTTACGCTAAAAAGTAATCAGAAAAAAGATTTAATATATATGAAGTCCCTTCTTGTTAGTTGGGACTTTTTTTGTTTTTTTTGCAGTATGACAATCATTTTTTTTGATGATCAATCTCGGGACAATTTACTCCCATTAACCTTCACAAGACCAGTCGCCGATTTACGCATCGGGATAATGAAAATTTCTGAAAAGTGGCTTTTTCACTTTAAATCAAAAGGGTGCTATCAAACTCAGGATTATTTACAAGCTAAATTCCCTTTGCAGACTACTGATAACAATTTGTTTATAAATGGTTCGGTTTGTCCGGATGCTACATTGCTTAAGCATATCGATGAGCTTAAGAACGGAGAAGCTTTAGTAGCTGATGATTGCTGTATTGCCGTAAAAACAGAAAAATCTAAAATCGATATTGCTGATTTAAAAGATTTTAAAGCTATAAAATTTGATGGTGTGTTTCTTAAAATAAATTATCCGGAGGATTTATTTAAGTACAATGCCGATGCTTTGAGATTAGATTTTGATGTAATTACAGCAGGAAGAGAATCGCAAAAGTTAAGTGAGACTAACTGCATAATTGGCAACGAAATTTTCGTAGAAGAAGGTGTGGAAGCAGAATGCTGTACTTTCAACACTAAAAACGGTCCGATTTATTTGGGTAAAAACAGCCAGGTTTGGGAAGGTACGCACATTAGAGGCGGTTTGGCTTTGTGCAACGATTCGCAGATTAAAATGGGTGCCAAAATATACGGAGCTACCACAATTGGTCCGCATTCAAGAATTGGAGGCGAAGTAAACAACGCGGTAATTTGGGGTAATTCTGCAAAAGGTCACGAAGGATACTTAGGCAACTCAGTATTGGGCGAATGGTGCAATTTAGGTGCTGACACCAACAACTCTAACCTGAAAAACAACTATGCTGAAGTTAAGCTTTGGGATTACACCAAGCAAGGTTTCCGTAAAACAGGATTGCAATTTTGTGGTTTGGTAATGGGCGACCATGCCAAATGCGGAATAAACACCATGTTTAATACAGGAACGGTTGTGGGCGTTGGCGCAAATGTTTTTGGCACTGGCTTTCCCCGTAATTTTGTCGTAGATTTTTCTTGGGGTGGTGCACACGGATTTGAGACTTACAGCATCAATAAAATGTTTGAGACGGTTACCAAGGTTTTTGAACGAAGAGGAAAAGTATTTGACGAAACAGAACGAAATATTTTAACCAATATATTTAATAACACAAACGAATACAGAAGATTTTAATATTATGAGAAAGAAGATTGTTGCAGGAAACTGGAAAATGAATAAAAATTACTCGGACGGATTAGCGCTATTTTCGGAAGTGATTAACATGGCGAAGGATGAAGTTAGAGGCGACCAGCAAATTATAGTTTGTGCGCCGTACATTAACTTACACAGTTTAACTGCATTGGCAAATGGTCACGTACAAGTAAGTGTTGGTGCGCAAAATGCTCATCAGGAAGAAAGTGGTGCTTACACAGGAGAAATTTCTGCATCGATGTTGGCTTCTGTAAATGTGGAATATGTAATTTTAGGTCACTCGGAACGCAGACAGTATTTTGGCGAAGACAATGCTTTATTGGCTAAAAAAACTGATATCGCTTTAAAAAACAATTTGAAACCTATTTTTTGTATCGGTGAAACATTAACTGAAAGAGAAGGTGGAACTTATTTTGATATCGTAAAATCTCAATTAGCAGAAGGAACTTTCCATTTAAGTGCAGAAGACTTTTCGAAATTAGTGATTGCTTATGAACCAGTTTGGGCAATTGGCACTGGCGTAACTGCAAGTTCTGATCAAGCACAAGAAATTCATGCTTTTATCCGTAAAGAAATTGCAACTAAATACGGAGCGGAAATAGCAGAAAATACCAGTATTTTGTACGGTGGTAGTTGCAACCCAAAAAACGCTGACGAATTATTTTCACAAGCAGATATTGATGGTGGCTTAATTGGAGGCGCATCCCTAAAATCAAGAGATTTTATCGACATCGCAAAAGCTTTTAACAGCTAAGCGTAATTTGAACATTTTGAAAGCCCGATTGGATTAAGTTTCAATTGGGCTTTTCGTTGTTTATCAATTTATGTTTTT
>JBBSTQ010000533.1:0-2357 GCA_038235745.1 Sphingobacteriales bacterium | reverse complement strand
CTACTTTCGTCTTCTTTTTCTCTGGTTAAATCAACTGCCGGTAAGTTGGGTAAGTAATCGTTAAAATTTACTTTTGCTTGGTGTATTAAAGCGTTCCTGTCCGCTAAAAACAAGACTCTTTTAATCCAATGTGCTTTGCTTAAAAAATCGACTAAAGAAGCAGAAACTCTTGTTTTACCTGTTCCGGTTGCCATTACTAATAAAGCTTCACGGTGGTCACTTTCTAATGCTTCAGCAACTTTACGAATGGCTTCATGTTGGTAATACCTATCTGTAATGGTATTATTTATGGTTTCTGAAGCTAAAGTTTTTTTAAAAACCCTGCGTTGTACTAAAGCTTGTAATTCGTCTTTGGTGTAAAAACCGAATACTTCACGAGGCGCATAATTCAAATCATCCCAAAGCCAAGTTTGGTAGCCATTGCTGTAAAAGATGACTGGGCGTTGTCCAAATTCTTTTTGTAAACCGTCTGCATATAGTTTTGCTTGGTGTTGCCCTACTCTTGGATCTCTCTTGGTTTTTTTAGCTTCAACTACTGCTAAAGGTTTTCCATCATCTCCCCATAAAACATAGTCTGCAAAGCCATCTCCTAAATCACTTGTTGCTTGTGGCATACAAGCTTTAAGCAGGTATTCTTGTACGTTTTTGGCGTCTAAATTCCAGCCGACTTCCCGCAATAACGTATCGACATATATTTTACGGGTAAGTGCTTCGTTAGGGTTTGAGACTGGTGGAATAAAAGCAATATTTCGTTCTTTAATGCTTTTAATCCGAGCCAATTCATCTTGTAATTGCTTTAACTCGCTTTGCTGTTGGTGGTAAGCTCTCTCTAATTCTTGTAACTCATCTTTGCTTTTGTCTTTACCTTTTTCTTTAATTATGAGGTTTTCATCGAAAGCAATGAAGGTTTGTTTTTCTTGGCTGTAAGCCGCTACCACCCAAGAAATAAAACCATGCAACAAGTGCAAAGCATGCAAAGCTTCTTCGGGTTTAATTTTGGTATTGGTATGTACCGCATTGTTCCCCAGCTTACGGATAAGATTGATTTGATAAAATTGTATGGGTGCAACTAAGTTTTTAAAGCCTTGTGCATGCATTAAGGCGTTAAGTGTGGTGTCGTAAGGTAATTCTAAATCTTCATCATGTTGGTACAACCAACGAATCCATTCTTCTAAACTTTTACGACATTCTGATGCGGTATAACTAGGCGCCTGATAAACAAATCGTTCTGCTTCTGTTGGCGTTTCTACCAAAGCAGCAAATTGCTGTGGGATGAAAGAGAAATTACTTTTCATCATTAAATTCGTTTTCTATTTCTTCAATGGTAGGCAAACTGCTCTTTAATTCTTCCGGTAATACTTCAGTTAGATTAAACTCGCTAATTCCAATAGGTTTATTTAAATCACGTAAAGAAAACTCCGCTTCAATGTTATTTTTTTCTCTGCATAGGATAATACCAATTGTAGGTTTGTCTGTTTCATCTTTGATTAAGCTATCTACTGCCGAAAGGTAAAAATTTAGTTTACCTGCGTATTCCGGTATAAAGCGAGTGTTTTTTAATTCGATAACCACATAACATTTTAGGCGGGTGTGATAAAACAACAAATCGATATAGTAATCTTGATCTGCTACTTCTAAATGATACTGTTGCCCTACAAAAGCGAAACCTTTGCCCAACTCTAATAAAAACTTGGTTATATGTTTTATCAGTTGATTTTCTATATCTCTTTCTCTGTACGGCTGTGCCATACTGATGAAATCAAAAGCGTAAGGGTCTTTTAAAGTTTCTTGCGCTAAATCTGATTGTGAAGATGTTAAAGTTTGGCTAAAATTATTGACTGATTTACCTGCTCGCTCATAAAGTTTTGTTTTAATTTGAAGTGCTAAAACATTACGACTCCAGCCATTTGACAGGGTTTGCTGAGTATAAAATTGTGCTTCTGCTAATGAGATTGATTTAGTAAAAATGAGAATATTATGCCCCCAAGGAATTTGGGCAACAGCTTGTTGCCTAATTTGACCTGGAGTTGCTAACTGATTTTCTTTGTAAGGATTTTGATTTTCCAATTTGGCAACAGGCTGTTGCAAATTTGCACTATCGGGTATGTTTTTGAAATTGGCAACAGGCTGTTGCCCTTTTGCTTCATCCAATTCTGCATTGGCAATTGAGACAGTGTAAAACTGAAAAAAATTACGACAATATTTTAAATTACGCGATGAAAACCCTTTCATTTCTGGAAACGCTGCACTTAAATCTTTAGAAAGCTGTGCTAAAAAGCCTGTGCCATAAGCTGTTTGTTTTTCGGTAATCATTTTACCCAAATCCCAATAGAGCACAATCAACTCGGTGTTGACCG
>JBBSTQ010000532.1:0-2413 GCA_038235745.1 Sphingobacteriales bacterium | reverse complement strand
TTGAAAGAAGTTAAGGAAGCGCAAATTCCACCAGGATAGTTTTTTGTGGCATCCTGCTTTTTCCAAGTCGCTGCGTCCGCCAGTAGCGGATTGTCCAGACTGGCTTGGTAAACTCCATCAACGGTATTGGCGAAAATTAAATCGCCAGTGATTGAGACACCCAAAATTTCGAGGTTTCCGTTGCCTAAATAATAGGTTTCCTTTACTTCTCTCCTAGTTAAATCATAAACAACAATTCCGAAACCACAGCTCAAGTAAGCGTTGCCCTTATTAAAAGTGATCGCATTTATGGACTTATTGCCTAAACCCGTTTTATCAAAAATCTCTGTTAAAGCATAAATTTTTTGATTTTTCACTAAGTCAAGTTTTGCATTTTGATAAGCGATTAAGAACTGTTTGGTCTGCTGATCGTAAGCGACAAGTTTAGTGTTTGTACCTGCAAAGCCGTCGATGGTGGAAAGTTTGCTGATTTCGCCGGTAGCAACGGCAACTTTAAACAATCCACCGTTGGTAGCACATAAAATCTCGTCGTCAGAACTCGCAACTGAAAGCGCATTGTTGTACGGCAAATGCGTTCGCCACTGACCCAAAGCTACTTGTTGAGCAGAAATTGAATGGCAAAGACTGAAAAATAAAAACAGTAGGAAAAGCTTCTTCATCTAAAAGCATCTAAAATACGTATTTCTTAAATTAACGCTGGTAAGTATTTGTGTAGTTTTACCCAATTTTTAAAATTTAGCATGATTTGGATCAGAGTCTCAGAATTTATACTCAAACAACGTAATTATTTACTCGCCCTGTTTGTCGTAATTTCTGCATTTGCGAGCTGGAAAGCTAGCGAGATAAAAATAGCTTTCAACCCAGGAAAGATTTTACCAAGTACCGATTCTACTTTCATTAACTATCAAAATTTTAAACAAAAGTTTGGCGAAGACGGAACAGTAATGGTTGTGGGCGTAAAAACCGCTGACTTATTTGAACCAACGTTTTACCAAAATTGGAAAAACCTGCATCAGCGGTTAGAAAAAACCACGGGCGTAAAGCAAGTTTTGAGCATTGCTGGTTTTGTTTCCTTAAAGAAAGACACCATCAATAAAAGTTTTACCGTTTTCAATAACACAAAAAAAACTGGCGAATTAAATCTTGATAGCTTAGGAAAAGCACTTTACCAACTACCTTTTTATCAGGGGATTTTGTACAATGACAACCATACCGCAACTATTATGGCTGTTACTTTAGATAGTAACGTATTGAAAAGTTCCGCTAAGATTGCATTAGTAAACGACATTGAAAAGCAGGTAAATGAATTTGAGAGTAAGCAAAAAGTAACCGTCCATTTATCAGGCTTACCTTATATTAAAACGGTGCTCAGCAGTTTGGTAGCAAAGGAATTTGCGCTGTTTTTTGGACTTTCCATTCTAATTTCTGCATTTATCTTATGGCTCTTCTTCAGAAAAATCAGTTCTATCATTTATCCGCTAATCTTAGTTATTTTTGGTGTGGTATGGAGCCTGGCCTTTATGGTGTTGGCCGGATACGACATTACACTATTAACCGGAATTATTGCGCCTTTAATGGTAATCATTGGTGTACCGAACAGTATTTTAATCATCAATAGCTACCGATTTGAATACGTCAAAACTCGCAATCAACGTGAGTCGTTGTTAGCGACTATTCAGAAAAACACCTTAACTACTTTTATTGCCAACTTAACCACCGCTATCGGTTTTGGCGTTTTGTACTTTACGGATAGCAACGTTTTACAAGAATTTGGAATCACTGCTGCTGTTGGTGTAATGCTCACTTGGCTTATTTGTGTTTGTGTGCTGCCTGTTATTTTGTCCTTTCTTGCGCCACGGGTGCTAAAAATTACTTTGCCTGAAAACAAAATGGACGTAGTTACTCTCCTCTTAAATTGGGTTACAAAAGTTGTTTTAAATCAGCAGAGATGGGTTTATGGTTTTGTTACTGTGATTGTACTGGTTGCTGTTTTTGGAGTCAGCAAATTAAAAACCAATGGATTTGTAGTGGATGATTTGCCTAAAAGCAACAAGGTTTATGCGGATTTAAAGTTTTTTGAAAACACCTTTAATGGCGTGTTACCTTTAGAGTTTGATATTGCTACCCGAAAGGGAAACAGCATTATTAAGCTGAGTACGCTAAATAAAATTGAAACGCTAGAAAAAACCGTTAAAGAAAACCCTGCTTTCGGGAAATCGATTTCTATAAACAGCGCTATCAAATATGCTTCACAAACATTTTACAACGGTAAACCCGAATATTATCGCGTCCCGAACCAAATGGAAGCTGGATTTATTTTGGCTTACAGCGCAAACTCTGGCAAAAAGAATAATATGCTAAAAAACTTTGTAGACAGCACAAAAAGTAGCACTCGGGTTACTTTTCAAATGCG
>JBBSTQ010000531.1:0-2413 GCA_038235745.1 Sphingobacteriales bacterium | reverse complement strand
CTACACAAAGAACAGGATTACTTATCTTCGTACTGTCCTTTAGCTGAAACGATAGTCACGATTACAATTTTATGATCTACTCGGTAAACAATTCTATCTTTACTGTTGATGCGCCTAGACCAATAACCTGACAAATTGAATTTTAAGGCTTCTGGATTGCCGATGCCCATATCGGGATGTTCTGAAAGTTCCAAAAAAAAATTTTTTGAATTCTTTTTATAGATGATTTATCGCCAGAGTGATAATGTGCTTTTAATTCTTTTTGCGCAGATTTCTCTATAATTACAGAATACTTTCCCATATATTCTCGGGGTCTTTAACCACAATCACTTCCCCTTTCTCAACATTGCGTTCTCTTCTTTTGATTTCGGCAACAAATGAAGGATTGTAAGGATATTTCTCTGCGCTAATACCCCAAGATTTCACGAGAACTTTTAATGCATCTAATTGAGTCTGATTTTCTGTATGAATAACTAAAGTCTCCATATCCAAAATTAGTTTTAATATAATTATAAACGAAATTGTGTTTATTTAAACCAATCTTACCAACAAAACAAAGAATAAGATGACCATGATTACCACAATATAAGCCAACGGATTTGCAAAATTCAACGTTTTACCAAGCCAAGAATCAGACTTGGTAACCCACAAATTCTCGTTTTCCGTATCAACATGAAAAAATCTGCTTTTTTTAGCCGAGCGATTATCTTGAGGGAAATTATCCATGTATCGTCTCTGCTTTTCCGTAACGCTTAATCACATCTCCCTCATAAGCCAACCATTCTTCCCAACGTTTTTCTACGTCTATGCCGGTGCCGTATTTACGAGCTAACCCGATGAAAAGTGTATAATGCGTAGCTTCAGATATCATCAGTTCATGGTAAAAATCTGCCAATTCTTTATCATCCACATGTTCTGATAAAGTTTTAAACCGCTCACAACTGCGGGCTTCAATCATCGCAGCAAGCAACAATCTATCAACCATACTTTCAGTACGCTTTGCTTCTCCCCCACCACGCTTCAAAAATTTAATGAGCTCGTTAACATAATTGTCCTTACGTTCTAAACCAAACTTGTAGCCACGCTTAATAATAATATCATGCACTCGCTTAAAATGATCCATTTCCTCCTTTACCAGCTCGGCCATTTCTGAAACCAACTCGGGTATTTGTGGATTTTGGATAATTAAGGTAATAGCGTTGGTTGCCGCCTTTTGTTCGCAATAAGCATGGTCAGTTAGTATTTCTTCGATGTTACTTTCCACCACATTTTTAACCCAAAATGGATCAGTAGGTAGTTGCAGCTTAAACATGGTTTTCTCGCTCATGGTGCAAAAATAAGGATTTTGTTTGGATTGGTTGAGCGGGGAAGAACGCAGATGAATAGATTGAATGGAAGTTTACTAAAAACCGATATTCTTTTTTTGGACGCTGTAAGGTGTGACTTTTTTTTAGAAGTTATAAAGGTTTTGCGTTAGGGATTGTCCAAGGGACTCCTTCGGAGAAGCGAAAATACTTTTTGTCCGCAAGCTGGCGGACAAAAATATTGTTCCAAAGGAACTTCTTCGGAGTAAAGAAAAGCCCGCCCCAATAGCTATCGGGGGAACGCTCAAATCATACGAATGACAACCTAACTCTGACTAACAGTGTTTTATGGTTACATGGTTATCATTTATCCGTGACCGAGACGCAGGAGTTACAGAGTTATGGGAGGTTTGCCCGAGCAATTTATGACGCTTTTAATTCATAATCTTTAATGAGATGTTGAACAGGGATTCTTAAAAGTTCACTAAATTTTTTTATCATATTTAATGACAGTGATTGTTTATAATTTAAAACCTTGCTAACAGTTCCTTTGTCGCCGTATGCGCTGGCCAAATCAGCTGATTTATAACCAAAATCTTCCATTCTGATTTTTATCATTTCAATAGGATTAACATCAGGTAAGCTGGAATTTGCTTTTTCGTAGGTAGTTATTAAATGGACTAAAAGCATTTTTTCCTTATGTTCTTTAGTGCCTATAGAAGCGTACTTTATCTCTTCATACCTGTTGACGGCTTTTATATAATCTTCATCGTTTTCGACTAAAAACCATTGTTGTTTTACTGTTGCCATAACTTAAATTTTTTCAGCGTCTATTTTATCATACTCTGCATGTTTACCTATAAATCTAATGTCCACAATAGCGTCTCTAAATTCAACTTCAACAATTAACCTGTATTTCTTACCCACAATTTTAAATCTTGCCCTGCTGTTTTTGATTATTTTCGCTTTCGGGAAATCTTTTAAAACGTCTAAACTTGTTTTCCAATTTGCATTTTCAACAACAAACTGCCAAGTCTTTAAATTCTTGCTACAGTCTGAATGCTTTTTTGCAAACTTATCAAGTAATAAGGCTTTAACTATTAGCATCT
>JBBSTQ010000530.1:0-2416 GCA_038235745.1 Sphingobacteriales bacterium | reverse complement strand
ACCACAAAAAACGACTAATTTTTTATAAACAGCGAATCAAAGTAAAAGTTTCAAAACCGAGAATTTATTAGATGAGTAAAATCATAGCAATTGCCAATCAAAAAGGAGGAGTAGGTAAAACTACCACTTCAATAAATTTAGCCGCAAGTTTAGCCGTACTAGAGTTTAAAACCCTAATTGTGGATGCAGATCCGCAAGCGAACTCTACTTCGGGTATTGGTTTTGATCCCCGTACCATAAAACACAGTATTTACGAGTGTATCATCAACGATGTTACCGCGAGAGAAGCCATCCAAAAAACCGATACGCCAAATTTGGATTTGCTGCCGGCACATATTGACTTGGTGGGTGCAGAAATTGAGATGATCAATCTGCATCAGCGTGAGTACAAAATGAAAGCTGTTTTAGAACAGATTCAAGACGACTACGATTTTATAATTATTGATTGCTCGCCGTCTTTAGGCTTAATTACCATCAACGCATTAACCGCGGCACACTCGGTAATTATTCCGGTACAATGCGAATATTTTGCGTTGGAAGGTTTGGGGAAATTGCTAAACACCATAAAAATTGTTCAAAACAGATTAAATCCAAATTTGCAGATTGAAGGTATTTTATTGACCATGTACGATGTGCGTTTGCGCTTATCAAACCAAGTGGTAGAAGAAGTGCGCTCGCATTTTGAGGATTTGGTTTTTAACACCATCATCGCTCGTAACACACGTTTAAGCGAAGCTCCAAGTTTCGGGATTTCGGTAATTATGCATGATGCAAATTCTAAAGGCGCTATAAACTACTTAAATTTAGCCCGAGAAATTATCCATAAAAATGGTTTAACGGTAGAAAATCCAGAGACTGACCCGAAAAAGATATTGAAGAGATGAGCAAGGAAAGAAAATTTGGTTTAGGCAGGGGTTTGGGTGCGTTGTTAAGCGATTCGCCAGATGTTAGCCGAGAAAGAAACCAGACAAATACAAATGGAAATTCCTCAGTAACGGATAATCCATCAGCCGCTTTAGGGGCAATAAGTCACGTTAGAGTGAATCAAGTTGAGGTAAACCCATACCAACCAAGGTTCGAGTTTGATGAAACTGCGTTAAAAGAACTTTCAGAATCTATAAAACTGCAAGGCTTAATTCAGCCCATTACCGTAAGGCAAATGGTCCATAACAGCTATCAGTTGATTTCTGGCGAGCGTAGGTTAAGAGCTTCTAAACTAGCTGGGATTACAGAAATACCAGCTTACATTCGTACCGCCGATGACCAACAGATGTTGGAAATGGCTTTGATTGAGAACATTCAGCGTGAAAATTTAAATGCTATTGAAGTTGCTTTGAGCTTTCAACGAATGATTGATGAATGCTCAATTAATCAAGAAGAATTGGGTGATCGCGTTTCCAAAAACAGATCTACCGTTACCAATTACTTGCGTTTATTAAAATTACCACCAACTATACAGGCAGCAATTAGAGATAACCGTATTTCTATGGGGCATGCCAGAGCTTTAATTAACGTGGCGAACGCAGATGCACAACTTTTTATTTTTCAGGAAATTTTGGATAAAGATCTTTCTGTTAGAAAAGTGGAAGAACTGGTACGCCAGATGAAAAACGGCATCAACAAACCAGAAGGTAAGGATAAAAAAGAAGAAGCCATTTCTTTTCAGTACATGAAAATTCAGGATGATTTATCCTCAAAGTTTGCCACAAAAATAAAGATGAAGGTTAAAGATGGTGGCAAGGGAAGTATTGAAATTCCGTTTTTATCTGATGATGATTTAACCCGAATTTTAGAATTGTTAGACTGGTAATGTTCAAATACGTTGTCGTTTTTGTTTTTTTCTCACTGTTTTTGCAGGCAAATGCCCAGCAACGTGACAGCTTATTTAAAGGTTCCCCAAATGACACCATCACGGTAAAGGATGCCGCCAAAGAAATTGGCTTTAAAGAAAAGGCAAGAGATTTTACTAAAGAAGTAGGTTTGCTTTTTAAAGACACTACTGAATTACAAAATCCACGAAAAGCTGTTTTACGCTCTGGAATTCTACCTGGCTGGGGACAAGCCCGAAACGGCAAGTGGTGGAAAGTGCCCCTAGTTTATGGCGGATTTGTAGGGCTTTATCTGGTTTACGATTTCAATAATAAATTCTACAAAGAACTTTTAACAGAAAGTCAGTTTAGAAAGGCAAACCCAACAGAGAAAGAACAAGAACGTTTTTTATATTCTCAATATGAGGGACTTTTTGACAATCAGATTTACAGTGCAAAAGATTTTTACCGTCGCAATAGGGATTTAACTTTATATAGTACATTTGGCTTTTATCTGTTGCAAATGGTGGATGCTTACATAGATGCGAAATTGGCTACGTTTGATGTTAGTGATGATTTATCGCTTAAAATTAAGCCAACCATTCATT
>JBBSTQ010000529.1:0-2417 GCA_038235745.1 Sphingobacteriales bacterium | reverse complement strand
AATTTCTCAAACATGGCCTCTAAATCGCCATAGAAATAGCCTTTTTGGTGCGGGTTTTCTCCGTACCGCAAAGCAGACGATTTCTGCTCGCTTTGCTTGAATAAAGTAAGCGCATCGTCTCCTTGGTTAAACCAGTTGAAAATCGCAGTATCGTAATGCGAAGAAACGTTAAAAGCATTACGAGCAAATGCTTTACGTTGTGCTAAAGTGGTTTCTCCTTTTTGGGATTCTAGTAGGCTATTTAATTCAGAGTAATCATCTTTAGAGGCGATAATAATTACATCTTTATGGTTTTTAGCTGCCGCTCTAATTAAAGAGATGCCACCAATGTCAATTTTCTCAATAATGTCTTGTTCTTCTGCACCAGATTTTACAGTTTCTTCAAACGGGTATAAATCAACTATGACCAAGTCAATTTCTGGGATTTCGTACTCGGCAAGTTGTGCTACATCACCTTCATGACCTCTTCGAGTTAAAATACCGCCAAAAACTTTTGGGTGTAGAGTTTTTACTCGTCCGCCTAAAATAGAAGGGTAGGAGGTTAAATCTTCAACCGGGATTACAGGAACACCTAAATCTGTGATAAATTTTTCTGTGCCTCCGGTAGAATAAATATTTACACCCAATTGCTTTAATTGGTGGATGATAGGCTCTAAATTGTCTTTGTAATAAACAGAAATTAGGGCATTTTTAATCTTTACGGGATGGCTCATGAAAATGTTTTTGTTTGAAGCTGCAAAGATAGAAAAATGAATTATTTATTTTAAAAGAACTCAATTATAGTTTTATTACTGCCTTTTGGGTAAAAAAATTAACTTTGACAAACATCATGTCGAATTTGCACAGGAATTCAGTTGCTCATAAGTAAATAATGAAGGTCAAAATTTTAATTGTAGAGGACGAAATGATTATTGCCGCAAACCTGGCAATGCAACTTGAGCAATTAGACGTGGTTAGTCTTAATATTTAGGCACATTCCAGTATGTTATAAGCGAATTGGAACGGCCACTTAAAACGGTTTTTGATGGATGGTGTTTTTCATATATTGCTTATCAATCGATTATATAGAAGGGGAAATGAAATGTTTCCCGTTTTTGTGTATTATTTAATGCGATAGTTACCACCCAAAAGACTTACCGGCTACGCCCGATTCAAAGCATTTTTGGTTTGATTTGTACCAATAATGAGATATTCGTTATTTACAGTGTTAGATTTACTTAAAGCGTAGCCGTACTGACCAAGGTCAAGAGTATGCACAATATAGTTTGGTTTACATTTTTGCATGAGCTCTGTGATTTCTTGGATAGTTGGAATGCCATTATTTCTATAAGATATTACAACTATAGAATGCTGATGTTTTAAAATTAAATCTTTTAACTCCGGTATAAAAGTTGACGACTTTTCAAACTCATCACTTTTATTCAAACTGATTTCGTTATTTAATTTTTTAAAATTGATATTATCCTCAATTTGATCGTAGTTAGCTAAGCCTTCTAAAAAGTGATATTTAGAGTGGTAGGTTGTATGACTTTTGTTTGCGCTGAAATATGGTGGATCAATATAAACGAGATCTGCAGTTTTTGTGCAATTAAGAGCGCTAGAATTAACAACACTATTATTCCTGCCATTATCAAAAGTGAATTGATCTAACTCTTTAATGAAGCGTGAGAATAATTCTTGGAAAGTACGCTCCCAAGTTATTTTGTTTCCAAAATTCCCACCCGCATAATTCGTCCTCATATTTAAATTATTTCTGTGAAATAAATTATAAGGGCGTTTTATTATACAAGTCTGAAAAATAATATAATAAGCGCTTAACCTTTGATTTTCGCTTTCTAGAGCATTTGCGTTTTGAATAAAGGTATCTATTTGAGAGTTTTCATGATCCGTGAAATAAATGCCTTTATAGTTGTCAAAAATAGTTGTTTTATATTCAATCTCTGGTCGAGGACGTAGTAGATCAATTGCTTGTTCAATGGTTAATTCGTTAGAAGGTTGCTCAATTAGTTTCTTTCCAATAAAAGCATTAAACTTAAATATGTCGTTGTATATTACGCGTTTGTTTTTTAATTTACAGTAGTATGAAAAGATACCCGTTCCTCCAAAAACATCTAGAACGGAGTCAAATTCAACTCCCAGTATTTCGATTTCATTCCAGATTTTTTCTACAAGTTTTCTTTTTGAACCATAGTATCTAGTGACGGGAAGAGCTATTTTTGGCATATTCCTTTAACAATAGTTTCAAGTTTATTGTATTCAGGTTCAGCTATACAAGTTATCCCTCAAATCCGCAGGCTGAAAATTTGTTTACGTTATAAATTTTCACGAGGCTAAAATTAGGGAATAAACGCTGTTTTGTCTCTCAGATCACGTCGAAAAAAGGGTCGCAGTTCTGTATTTGATGATTAACAAGCTTT
>JBBSTQ010000528.1:0-2430 GCA_038235745.1 Sphingobacteriales bacterium | reverse complement strand
GAAAGCTTGTTAATCATCAAATACAGAACTGCGACCCTTTTTTCGACGTGATCTGAGAGACAAAACAGCGTTTATTCCCTAATTTTAGCCTCGTGAAAATTTATAACGTAAACAAATTTTCAGCCTGCGGATTTGAGGTAAGGCTTTTTTTTATGATAAAAATTGAGGTTTTATGACAAGCGTTTCAATCATAAAACTAAATTTGCCGCTTAACATAGTTTTATGGTTCAGTTTGAAAAATTTACTTTAGAAAACGGCTTAACGGTTTTGGTGCATGAAGACCACACCACGCCTATGGCTGTTTTAAATATATTATATGATGTTGGCGCAAGAGATGAAAATCCCGAGCAAACTGGTTTTGCTCATTTGTTTGAGCATCTGATGTTTGGCGGTTCGGTTAATATCCCTTCTTATGATGAGCCTTTGCAACGTGTTGGTGGTGAAAACAACGCTTTTACCAGCAACGACATGACTAACTATTACATCACGTTGCCTGCAGTCAATTTAGAAACTGCTTTCTGGTTAGAGTCCGACAGAATGTTGAGCTTGGCTTTCTCCGAAAAAAGCTTAGAAGTACAGCGTAATGTCGTCTGCGAGGAATTTAAGCAACGCTATTTAAATCAGCCTTACGGCGATGTTTGGTTGAAATTAAGGCCAATGGTTTATAAGGAGCACCCTTACAAATGGGCAACTATCGGTAAAGAGCTTTCGCACATTGAAGACGCCAAAATGGAGGATGTGAAAGCTTTTTTTAAGAAGCATTACAATCCAGCAAATGCCATTATGGTAGTAGGTGGAGCGATAAAATTAGACGACGTAAAACAGCTAGCGGAGAAATGGTTTGCACCAATTGATGGCGAAACAAAACCTATGCGAAACCTGCCTAAAGAACCCGTTCAAACACAAGCAGTAAAAGAAACCATCACTGCCGATGTGCCTGCAACAGCCATTTACAAAGTGTTTAAGATGCCTGGTAAAATGGAAGTCGGTTACGCCGAAACTGATTTAATTTCTGATATTTTGTCACAAGGGAAATCGTCAAGATTGTATCAAAATTTAGTGCAACAAAATCCGGTCTTTAGCAGTGTTAACGCTTATAATTATGGAAGTATCGATACCGGAATGTTCGTTATTGAGGGGCGAGTATTGCCTGGTGTAGATGTTGACTACGCGGATAAATGTATCTGGGAAGAACTTGATTTTTTAAAATCGCAACCGGTTTATGAAGAAGAGCTTACCAAGGTTAAAAACAAGTATGAGTCTACAAAAGAGTTTAGTGAAATGAGCCTTTTGGATAAAGCAATGAACTTAGCTTTCTACGAACTTTTTGGCGATGCAAATCTGATCAATACAGATATTGAGAACTATTTGAAGATCTCAGCAGATGACATTCAGTTGCAAGCCAACAACTTATTTAAGCCAGAAGCAGCAACCACTTTATACTATTTAGCTGAAAAAACAACAAACTAAGTTTTTTTAATTCACTATTCACTTCTCACTATTGACCATTACCGATTTTTAACTAATAATAATGTTAAACAGAGCACAACAACCAGAATTTAAGCAAATTGAAGAAATCAACTTTGTAGAAGCAACAAAACATACGTTATCTAATGAAATCCCGGCGTTTGTAATCAATATAGGCGAGCAAGACTTGGTAAGGATAGAATTTATTTTTCAGAATAGGGGATGGAATCTGAAAAATCCATTGATGCCCAGTGTGACAAACGCCATGCTTACAGAAGGCACACATTCACTTTCTTCTGCACAAATAGCATCAAAAATTGATAATTACGGTGCTTTTTTTCAAACCGAATACAATCACGATCAATCTTCGCTCACTTTATATTCGCTCAACAAATATTTAGCTGATACACTCCCCGTGATCAAAGAAATGCTGACGGGTTCTATCTTTCCCGAAAAGGAACTGGATACTTTAATGAGAAACCAAAAGCAAAAACTGAAAGTAGGATTAGAGAAAAATTCGGTTTTAGCAAGACGAGCATTTGCAGAAGCGCTGTTTGGCGATAGTCTGTACGGTTACGCTGTTCAGCTTTCCGATTATGACGAAGTAAAGCGAGCAAACCTGTTGAAATATTATCAGCAAGTCTACCATCCGGCGAACTGTACCGTTGTACTTTCTGGTAAGATTGAAGACGAGACTTTAGTTTTATTGGAGGAATTGTTCGGAAATTGGGAGAATTCCGCAGAGGTACCCGATTTTGACATGCAGTATGAAAGTTCAAACGAAAAACTCCATTACACCGAAAAAACCGACGCTTTACAATCTGCAATACGCATCGGAATTCCTTTGGTTAACCGTACCCATCTAGATTTTATTGGTCTGCAAATTTTGAATACCGCTTTGGGCGGATACTTTGGCAGTAGGTTGATGAACAATATCCGCGAGGATAAAGGCTATACTTACGG
>JBBSTQ010000527.1:0-2433 GCA_038235745.1 Sphingobacteriales bacterium | reverse complement strand
TGGGGAGCTTTAGGTGCAGCGATGGATTGCTACGATGTTGCGTTGAGATATGCCCAAGAAAGAAAACAATTTAATAAGCCACTTGCTTCCTTCCAGCTACAGCAGAAAAAACTAGCCGAAATGATAACCGAAATAACCAAAGCGCAATTATTAACATGGCGATTGGGCGTTTTGAAAAATGAGGGCCGAGCGACTCCTGCACAAATTTCAATGGGCAAAAGAAATTCGGTTGAAACGGCTGTCAATATTGCAAGAGAAGCCCGACAAATCTTAGGCGCAATGGGTATAACCGGCGAATACCCTATTATGCGCCATATAATGAATCTGGAATCCGTAATTACCTACGAAGGCACCCACGATATTCATTTGCTAATTACCGGAATGGATATTACCGGAGAAAATGCTTTTGGGTAAAAATTTGTTAATCCCCCCTACAACCGTCAGCATAACGTTATGAAGAGAAAAAGTTCAAACCAATATTATACTGAAGCACATTATTTTTCTCCGTCCTCCAACCCAACTCCGTTACCTAAAGGCTCTCTCTGGTTAAAAAAACACCGCAAAGCAAAAGCCGTCAAATTCAGCAAAAATATAACCCCTTTTTTGTTTAGATTTGGTTAAGACTATTTTTAAAATTAAAACACCTTACCACGCCTCTAACCTTAATTATCTAGTAGTTAAGCAACAAACCCATGAAAGCATTATTCTATTTATATGTTTTACTTGCCACCCTTTGGCTTTCTTCATGCGCCATCTATCTTGCGCCAACGATGTCAGGCGGAAACAATATCGGCTATTTACCACGACCTACTAGCGCAGATTCTGCAAAGGTTACCACTTATGTTTCTGGAGAAATAAGTTACGCTGAGGATAATTCGGCAGATTTAATTTACACGCTTGGCGCATTAAACGTTAGTAGAGGGCATAATATTGGCCAATTTAATTTTGGCTACGGTTTGTTTGGCTTTGCGGGAATAGCAGATTAAAATCAAAACGAAGAATACTCCAACACAAAAAGCTTTACGAAGTCAATATATGGCTTGGGAGCGAGGTCTGTTATCGGAATCCAACCATTTAGAACAAACTACGGTTTTGATTTAAGAATTTTGAACTGGGAAAATGCTTTTTCATTAGAAAGAGGTGCTTACGCTGACTATAGAAACAAAGCTTATGACGGTCCTTTCATTAATAATGGGGAACAAAGTATTTACGTATCTAAAAAACGGAACATATTTACCACGGGTTTATCCACAGAGGGCGTATTTACTAATAACTCTGCTAAAAAAATGACCAAGTTAGGTTATAGAGTTTTTGTTGGCTATTCGCCAAAATTAAAAAACAGCTTTAAAGCAGCGGATGGAGACATAAGTTATTTGGAGGGTGGCACTGCGGTAGTGGCAAGCTTATTCTACCAGAATCAGAAAATTTTCGGCATTTTAGAGGTAAATAATCAATTTAATTTTGGGGCTAAACTTTCTGTCGGATATTCTTTTTAAGCTAATGAAAGCTTCCCAATTCCTCAAACCCTCCAAACCAACTCTGTGACCTCTGCGAACTCTGTGTTTAAAACCTAAACTACCAGAATGCCGATTTTACTTGCATAGTCAATTAGAAAAATCGTAAGCCTCCCTCACACGCACCACTTAACTCTGTGACCTCTGTGAAAAACTCCGTGAACTCTGTGGTTGAAACACACAATTTAACTTTGGCTCAAAACTTGTATTTATCCCTAAAATTACAAACCTTAAAAGTAATATCATGAACAGAACAATCGGAATCATAATGGTAGTTGTAGGAATTGCAATGCTAATTTGGGGAAGTTTCTCTTACACGAAAACGGAAAAAATCATTGATGCAGGTCCAATTCAAATATCTGCTGATAAAAAAGAATCTGTTAACTGGCCACCTTATGCAGGCGGTATCATATTAATTGCTGGCGTTGTGGTTTTAGTAACCGCAAAAAAGAGTTAGTAGCAGTTCATTAGTTAAATTAGTTCATTGAGTCTTTTGTTGGACGAATTAAAAATGAGTTTACAATTAATTCTTTAAAATAACCTTAGTTTTGAAGCATCTTGATTTAATGATCAGGATGCTTTTTTATTGGAAATAACCCACACCATTTTCGCAAACATGAAAGATTTTAAGAAATACTACACCATATCAGCACCACCAGAAGAGGTTTACCTAGCACTCACTATTCCATTGAGTATCCAATTATGGAGTGGTGCTACGGCAGAGATGAGTACCGAGACAGGATCAGATTTTTCTTTGTTTGAAGGAGATATCACAGGAAAAAACTTGGAATTTGAGGAGAATAAAAAGATAGTTCAACAATGGTTTTTCGACGGGCAAACCGAGGATTCAATTGTTACGATGAAGCTTCACGAACACAAGAAAGGTTGTTCCATAGAACTGTCACATACCAATATTCCT
>JBBSTQ010000526.1:0-2434 GCA_038235745.1 Sphingobacteriales bacterium | reverse complement strand
GAAGAAGTCGTAATTTTCATCCTGCTAGAGATTTTGACTGAATTTAGTCGAAATTTTGGAAAGAAAAAAGTCCTTGGAAACTATTTCCATCGACTTTTTCTCTTTCCTTTTCAGCTAGCTTGCGGATTTAAGGTATTACTATTTATCACTTTCATTGCAGCTTCATCGTATGGACAAACAGCTTTTAGAAGAAGCTCAATTTATTTAGAAGCAGGCGGTAATGGGCTTTTCGGCTCGGTTAATTACGAACGACAGCTTACTAAAGAGCCTGGATTTGGATTAAGGGCGGGTATCGGCTTTTATTCCGAAAACGCTTTTTATTTAACTGTCCCTGTTGGAATAAATTATCTGTTTAAACTCAAGAACAACAAATCATTTATAGACGCTGGACTGGGCGCTACTTGGGCTAAAATCGACGGAGATTTCTTTACGAAATCAAACAAAACAAACAGCGAGTCTTTTGTAAGTTTTGTGCCAAGTGTTGGCTACAGAAAGCACACTGGTAAAGATTTATTGTGGCGCATCAATTTAACACCTATTGCCAATACCTATGGATTAGTCCCTTGGTTGGGTTTTTCGGTTGGTAAAGTGTTTTAAACCGATTTAGATTTATAAAAGCCCGCAACGTTAATTTGCGGGCTTTTGCTTTATTACATTTCCACTTAGAGAGCCAATAAGCTTATCAACCCCGATTTGGAAATATTAAATTCTCTGCCATTTCCTTTAAAATACCATGCAAGTTCCAATTTTTAACTGAGAATGCTCGGGTATAGTGATATGATGGGTTTTACTATCGAGTATTTTTGATAATCAAACATGGTTGCCTTTTTGTCTAGTAACAATATAACCTTAATTTTCCAAAGCTTTAATTAATTGCCTACCCGAAATAGATTTTAACCCAGTCATTATTATAGTGTTAAAACTTCTTCTCTAACCAAGTGCAATCGAATGATTTTCGGCATTTCTTCCTCATCAAAATGACAACTAACAGCTTCCTTTATATTTGCTCGCAACTCTTCTAAAGTATCAGCCTCGGTAAAAATCGCTTCCCCTAGTGCCTTAGCTACAAAGCCGGATTCTATATCTTCCTCAACTAAAAAAATAGTTCGTTCATATAGTAAATTTAACAAATATTTTCGGCATACAATGTGAGAATTACCGTCAAAAGATTCAAAAAAAAGCTCCTGACTATTCGTCAAGAGCTTCAATAATTAAGCAAATGCTTTTCCGTCTACAAGGCCGCTCTCAACATCAACGCACCAACGGTAACATTGGTACGGCTATCGATTATAATTGCACCCCCGTTTCTTTTGTTAACATCGTAAGGATCAAAAGCTAGCTCATCAGCAGTTTTAATTTCTACCCTGCCAATATCGTTTAGTCCGAAGCTATCTGCATTAATCTTTTCTAACGTGTTGATGTTCACCTTATACAAAATCTCACGAATTTTACAACGCGTTACTTTACTTTGGTGTTGTATAAAATAAGTTGCGGAAGTATCTAATTCACGAGTATCCATCCAGCAGATATCTGCTTCAATTTCGTTTGTCACGATTGGAGGACGTTCAATCTCTCCTATCATATCGCCACGACTGATGTCAATTTCATCTTCCAAATGCAAAGTGATTGACTTACCTTCTTCTGCGATGGCATGATCGCCTTCAAAAGTTTCAATCCTAGATATTGCAGATTTCATCCCCGATGGAAAAACTTTAACCACGTCGCCTTGCCTTAAAGCGCCACTTAAAATTCTACCAGCATATCCTCTGTAGTCATGCAATTTTTCTGTTTGCGGACGAACTACCCACTGCACCGCCATTCGAGCTGGCAATAACGTATCCATCTCACGAACCGGAACAGTTTCTAGATGATCCAATAAATTCTTCCCTTTGTACCAAGGCATACTTCCCGAATCGTTCACAATATTATCGCCACGTAAAGCACTCACGGGGATAAAGGTTACTTCATGGAGATTTAATTTTACCGCCAAAGCGTGATAGTCAGCATGGATTTTATCAAAAACCTCTTCGCTATAATCCACCATATCCATCTTGTTCACGCAAACCACCACATGCTCTAAAGCTAGAAGTGAAACTAGGTACGTATGACGGATAGTTTGCTCAATAACTCCTTTGCGGGCATCAATCAAAATAATCGCTAAATCTGCATTGGATGCACCCGTAACCATGTTACGAGTGTACTGGATATGACCTGGAGTATCAGCAATAATAAACTTCCTTTTTTCTGTCTGGAAGTATTTATAGGCAACATCAATGGTAATCCCTTGCTCACGCTCCGCTTTTAATCCATCGGTTAAAATGGCTAAATCCACCGTTCCGTCATCATTTTTACGATTTGATTTTTGGATGGCTTCCAACTGATCTGCCAATACAGAACCTGTATCATACAATAAGCGACCAATCAAAGTGCTTTT
>JBBSTQ010000525.1:0-2448 GCA_038235745.1 Sphingobacteriales bacterium | reverse complement strand
GAATGCTACCCAACTATCTGTTGGCCCGTCTTCCGCTTGCCAAATCCATTGCGCATTACCCCAGTTTTGTTGGGCAAAGCAACTGGCGCTTATAAAAAACCCCACAAATAGTATAAAAACGCTTTTAAAAAAGCGAATTTTCTTGATCGCAAAAGGAAGAAAGCCCCTAGTCATCTGTTATTTTTAAATTATGGTTTTACAGGTAATCCGGAATTCGCTTTACGCTTTTAGTTGAAGCTCGAAAAACTCTATAATGGTTAAGATCAAAAATAATAATTAGTATCCTTTTAACCGTCCTGAACTGTCCTGCGTATAACGGTTTTGTAAGTCTTTAATTTGTAAAATATTCTACAAAAAAAATGCCCGCTAAATTAATAACGGGCATCTTGACTTGAAACAAATAGCAAGAATAATTTACTGTGCTATGCTATTGATAAATCAATTTGTGAGTTGATGTTTCTGTTTGCAAGGTGTACATACCTTTTGCTTGTGCAGATAAATCGATTTTATCTCCTTTACCTTCTAAAACTTTTGCACCAGAAAGGTTATAGACCGTCCAAGAACCGGCTTTGTTAATTGTAAAAACACCTGTATTGCTTGGGTTTGGATACACCATAATTTCGGATGCATTTGGTGTTTGTAGTTCTAATGAGTTAATTAAGTTCCCGTTGTTATTAGGCGCCGAATTTATACCTCCAAAAGGCACTAAGAACTCTACTTTATCCAAATTAAAACCTTTCTGATCTATACTAATCCGTAAAGTATGGTAACCGGCTGTGAGTGGAATTCCGTATTTTGTCCTAACTTCATAGCCATTATAACCCCCCGTTGTTTGAGCCAAATCAAGGTTACTGAATAAAGTGATACCTTCATCTGGGAAACTTGCACCTATTTTGGCACCAGCAACACCCGATGAATATCTGATCGCTAAATTGTAATTTCCGGCATTCAGAACATTTACTCTGTATTCCATCCATTCGCCAGTGTTTGTCCAGCCTACGCAGGTTCCGCCACCTTGGCTTGACGGAATAGTCCCTAAATCTACATTTTCTCCTGTTCTGTAAACATTTCCGGTATTTCCAGTATTAGAATCACTGTAAGCTACACCTTCACCTCCGTTGTCATAGTCCTCTGCCTCTATAACCCCAGGAATATTTCTGGCTGTAGTGTAAGGCGTTTGAGTAGTAGCGGGAATTGTTAAATTTGAAAGCACATTAACTGATAATGGAGGCAATGTAATGGTTCCCGTCCCTTGTTTTACCAATGATAAAGGATTTGCATCCATACCAAGAAATCTTTCTTCACTTAAGCTGGTAAATTTCATAGCCTCATGTTTAAACGAGTTACTGTAATTAACACCATCAAATTTTAGCGTAAAGGTTGCTGGCTTATTGGTCATATTTAACACAATAACAGAGGTTTGACCGTTTTTAGTGACCGCTCTACCGGTTACTGCTTTTCCTGTACCAATTGTAGCGGTAGTCATATCCCCGCTAAGCAACGTACTGTTTTCAAGCACCGATCTTACTATTTCGTAAGTTGAGCCATAGAGTGATTTCCTATTTGGAATTACCAATCGTTGTCTTGTTTGGCCACTTGGAGCAATATAATCTTCCAATTCATAAAAAGAATTTGCAACTGCATCTGAAGTGTACCAGTTAGCCCTTTGGTAAACATTTTGATTTTCCGACATAAACAAGTAACAATCAGCCATTCCTAATACTGAAGATGCATTTGGCCCTCCTGTTTTTACTCCCCACTCAGTTAACCAAATTGGCTTCCATTTAGAAAATGGTCTTACGTAATCATTTGTAGAAGTTTCTAAAAAACTCCTAGCATTTAACGAGGTGCTAAAGGCATTATCGCTACTGTTTGGATCATCAGGGTTGGCACCGATATAGGTATGAACGGTTACCGCATCAAAATAAGACATATCGGCTGTTAGCTCCGCATTCCAATTTGGGTTAGTGAAAGAACCTCTTCTTAATAAAGGAATTGATAGTTTAATTGAGGGGTCCAGAGCTTTTAATGATTGAGACATATTTTTAGCCCTTGCAATATACTGGGCAGAATTTGGTATTATAGAACTGCGTTGACCGGTATAAAAACATTCGTTACCCATTTCAATAAATTTAACTGGCAGCCCTCTGGAGATAAGATTATTATATCTGGCAATTGTTTGCGGACTTTGGCTAAAATTTGTACCGTCGGCACTCATGTTAAAAGTCCAAAGCGCATCGTATCCTACGCCTCCATTTTGTGTCTTTTTCTGGTTATGTAAACTTTGTATACCTGCAATACCAGACTTAGTGCCGTTGGCTTCTAATTGTTTTATAGCATGAATTTCAGTGATGGTAGCTGTTCTTACATCACCCGGACGATGGATGTATTGATAGGTTTCTGTGCCATATAGTTTAGTTTGATCATTGGTTGCATCATACCAATTAG
>JBBSTQ010000524.1:0-2457 GCA_038235745.1 Sphingobacteriales bacterium | reverse complement strand
CATCAGCCTGCCGAAAAATTAGCCGTTTTTGCTTATGATTTCCTTTACACCGTTGAAGACTTAGAGTTACATTACCAAATGGCTAACGATAAACCACTTTTTGATGGCGTATTTGTATCCACTTTACTAGGGATGACCTATTCAACCATTAGAGGGATACTCTTCCAGCAATTAACTGAGGCTCCCCTTAATAACATCATCTTGCCGGTAATTAACGTACCGGATTTGTTGAAGGTGGTTTCATAACTCCTAAGAATCATCTACATTTCAAAAAATCACTTACCCAAACCAACCCCAACTAATAAAACTCATAACACTTCCCAGCGCCAAACTCCTGCTCTCTACTTTCGCCAGTTTCAAAGCCGACACTAACTTCAGATGTTCCGCTGGTATTGCCGTAATTCAGTTTGTTCATGATGGCATCATGGCTAAAGCCTAACCTCATTTTTTGGTTTTTATTTCGATTAGTAAAAATATCGAAGATGAAGGATAGCACCACGGCATCTGCTTTAAAATCTCCACCGGTTCTGTACCAAAGACCAGCATTTACGCCGTTATATTTAAACTGCATTCCGGCACTCATAGAAATTGCTTTTGCTTGGTTATAATAAACCACGGAAGGAATCAACAGCATACTTTGATTGCCAAAACCGCTCATGTCAATTTTATAACTGGCATACGCTGCAGTGCGGATTGGCGTAGGCACTTTGCTTCCGGTAAAAGATTCATCGGGTTTGTTGAGGTGCAAAAGAGAGCCGCCAAGCATGAAATTTCCCATGATAAAATTTGCGCCTGCACCAGCGTCGAAATAATATTTGTTATCGTTGAAAGGTTGTTCGGCTTGTGAGGCGGAACCCGTAAAACCCAAACGAGGATCTAACTGATCAGAAAAAACGAGTTTGCTAAAATCCAGAGATCGGTTGGTCACACCGCCCTGAACACCAAATGAAGCCGAGAAACGCTCGTCGCCAACGATATAAGAATAAACTCCCGAGAGGCTGTTTTTTTTGAGCGACGCAATTCCTTCCGCGGAACTGTTGGCCAATAAGCCCACTCCGCCTGCACCGTTTGGTAATTTAAGATCTGCCGAAACCGAGAGGTAAGTTAAGTCGCCACTAACAGACGACCATTGGTTTCGGTAAATCATGTTCATCCGAAAAGAACCGTCAAACTGACCTGTTAACGCTGGGTTTAAGTACATAGGCGCATTATAAAATTGCGAGAAGATATGATCTTGGGCTTTTACGCCAAGAGCAACCGTTGCAAAAATTAACAATGCTAAAAACCTTCTCATCTTGCCCCCTTACCGTATCAAATTTAAAGTTCCTGCTTTTTTAGGTTCAGCACCTTCACTTGCGATCATTCCTGCCCATTCTGTACCGTTGATAAACTTGGCACCGACTTCCCAAAAGTAAATTCCTTGCGGTGCTTTGCTGCCAAACATCATCCCGTCCCAGCCTTCTGTAGGTCTGCCGTTTTCGTCGAGTTGCGTAGTTTGCCAAATCTGCTGACCCCATTTGTTGAAAATCCTTAAATGCCATTCTGCCATGCCAGATCCTTTCGCTTGGAAAATCCTGATCTCATCTACCAAACTATTCGGCATAAAAGCATTGGGGATAAAAAGATTGCCCGGAGTACCTAGAATTTTCACGGTTTTAAAAATGGTATTCACGCAACCAGTTTTGTTCATCGCTGTCAATTTTACTTTATAAACTCCGGTATCAAGATAGCTATGTTCTGCATCAATAGTTGTAGCGGTTTGCCCGTCTCCAAAATCCCATACGTAAGATTCAATTTCGCCTTTCGTGTCGTTTTTAAAAGCAAAACGATAATTGGGATATTGAATGGTTAAACCTGGAGAAACCACAAAATTTGGACGGGGCGTTGCACCAACTTTAATAAGATCTGCTTTTTGCATAGTGTCAGGACAACCGAAAGAACTGAAACTCATTAAACTAACAGTGTAGCTCCGTTTGTCATCTTTAAAAGTGTGAACTGGGTTGGCATCGGTAGAAACATCGCCATCGCCAAAGTCCCATAAGTAAGCCACCGCATTTTTACTTTGATTGGTGAATTTTACCGTTACTGAATCACAAGAAGAAGTAACATCTGCAGTAAAATCAGTAACCGACTGTGGAAATACTTTGATGGTTTCGGTTGTGGTACTATCCGAACAACCGTTAGAGGCCGTCAGTTTTACCACATAAGTGCCTGCTTGCGTAAAAGTGTGTAGAATAGTTTCTACCGACTGGTTGCCTTCTATTATTGTTCCATCGCCAAAATCATACTTATAAAAAACGCCACCTTTAGAGTTGTTGAAAAACTTAACTGTGTGTGGCGCACAACCTTCGTATTCGTTGCTGTTAACCACCAGTTCTGGTTCAACCGTGTTTGGGGTAACACGGATACTGAACTCGCTGTTAAAAGAACCACAATCTGTTACGGTAACCAATTTTG
>JBBSTQ010000523.1:0-2463 GCA_038235745.1 Sphingobacteriales bacterium | reverse complement strand
TTATCTGGCGCTAGTTACGGGCCATGGGCACCACCATTCGTTTCTTTTTTAGATCCATTGCCTAACCAACCCGGAGAAGGTTTAGGTCACTTTTTAGGCGCAATGCGTGTTGATGGCTTCCGCCCGATTGAAGACTTCAAATCAAATATGGATAATTGGATTGAACGCTTTAAAAATGCGAAACCTATTGATGAAAATCAAAAAGTAATTATCCCAGGAGAACCGGAGTTTGAAGCCGAAAAAGGACGTAAAATAAAAGGAATTCCGATTATCGATGCTGTTGTTAAAGATTTAAATGAAGTAGCTGATAAATTAAGATTGGCTCATTTGAAATAAATGAGCTTTTTCATTTAGTACCTCGCTAACGTACAAACATTCTTTGAAAAACTTTTCAACTTTTCCTCGCCCCCTAAAAAATCAAGACTGATTATAAAAGAAAAACCTGCAATAACACCATTCATCTTTTCAATAAGTAACGATGTCGCTTCAACTGTACCACCTGTCGCTAACAAGTCATCGTGAATCAATATCCTAGCCCCTGGTTCAAATGCATCTTCATGCATCTCAATAATCGCTGACCCGTACTCTAAATCATAGGACTGCTGGATAGTCGTAAATGGCAATCTACCAGCTTTCCTGATAGGGATAAATGGCTTATTTAATCTGTTTGCCAACATCAACCCGAACAAAAAACCCCTGCTTTCAATCCCTGCAATAGCGTCAAATTCCAATTTACCCAGCCTGTCTACAAATGCATCTACTATCTCGGTACATAGCTTCTGATCTTTTAGTATTGGCGTTATATCTTTAAATATGACTCCTGGTTTTGGGAAATCAGCAATATCTCTTATGCTTTTTTTAATGCGCTCTTCAATCATTGAAATTTAAATACGGAGTAATTTTCTGAATAAGTTCTGGTGTCAATATCGCAATTTTATTCAAGTCGGCTATCGACTTAAAATAGCCATGCTGAGTTCTGTAAGCGATAATCGCATTTGACTGTTTGAATTTCAAGTACGGGAAAGTTTTAAGTTGCTCAAAAGTACAACGATTGATGTTAATTTTGTTGATGCTTTGAGAATTGAGGCTTACCTGAGGGAGAATCTGATCAAACTTAGCGGAGTCCACTCCATAAACCTCTTTTAACTGACTTATGGAAATAAAACCGCCCAATTGATTTCTATACTTAATAATTCTAGTTGCAAACGACGGCCCAATGCCTCGGATGGTAACCAAAGTTGATGAATCAGCGCCGTTAAGCTCAACATTCACTGGTGACCGTGGTATAATTTCTTTTTTTGCAATATTGTCTTGAGAAGCTCCAAATTTATTTTGCTCCGCATTTGGAAGCCTGATGTGAGGTTCAATCCGTTGATACATCTCTGCGCTAATTGGATACATCTTTTTAACATCTGCCAATGTTCTAAACTTTCCTCCTTTCGCTTCATATTTTTTGATGCCCGCCGCTTGTTTTTCCGAAAGTCCCAACCTCATCCAATCTTTAATAGCAAGGTTGTTCGGGTTAAAATCGAAAAGCTCTCCCCTTACAGATTTTCTTTTTTCCCCATAAAAATTATCGTTCTTCTCATCAAATGATTCTATATCTGCAATTCTCGGTGTAAGTGTCTCTATTGAAATCTTCAAAGGTTCAAACATGATTCGTTCATACACATAGGGCGAGACATATATGATACACAATAGAATCAAAAACACAACCATTCCCCTAAATTCTCTTGGGGAAATTTCCACGTATTCTCTTATTTTTTTGTACATAAACTAAGGAATGCTTTCCCAAATATAGAACAAACTATAACAATCGGTTATGTAACTTAAACTTTTTACTCCCAGAAACTTATCTTATAAATAGGCTCAATTCATAACACATCCGATAAAATCTCTTTTATCATACGGATTTCACAATGTGTTATCCAATGAAATAATCAGGTATTTTACATCCTTGATTTAGGCTAAACTTCAGTATTTCTATATTTAGTTTTGGGCGTTTTGACACGCTTTTCACTAAATCTTTTTTCGGAAAAAGAAAAAAGGATACCGCTTCAATCGTTAACGCTAATATTCGGTGCGAAAGCGAACTCATTATCTTCTCAAATTACGTCTAAATGAAGGTTTTAATCCCCGTTAAGTATCCATTGTTAGAACTACGCTTTTATAATTCCAACACTTTTTAAAAAAAACAACCAAAAGAATGCTCTTGAAACTGATTTATCCTCAGAACTTAGAAATATCTTCATAACTGTCCGAACAAATAATATACGAAAAAGCCCTGTGAGATTTTAATTTTAATTTGCAACTTAAAAGAAAGAAAAAACCACGGAGCTAACGACAAAAGTGGGCGGTAACAACTGCAATAAAAAGAGAGGGACAGAAGTCCGATGTCCCACTGTTCTGTCAGATAATAAAGTTATTTCCCCTCCACCTTATTATCAAGTGTGTGGATATATA
>JBBSTQ010000522.1:0-2516 GCA_038235745.1 Sphingobacteriales bacterium | reverse complement strand
TTAGAAACAAAAGGCGGTATGGTGATAACACCAGTCGCAAGTGGAATAACCGGAAAATTCCTGAAAAACTACTTTTTTCCTGTGGTCGGTGTTATCACCGCACCACTAAAATAGGATCAAAAAAAGCGGTGTGGTGTTAACACCAACCGCAAGTGGAAACATTTGGCAAATACGTTCTTCCTCCTCGACTTTTGTTTGAGGTCACAAATTGTGACCTCAAACATTCCCACTCTTCCGTTGATAGTTTGAACATGAAATCTTTAGGAAATCTCTCTGTATTTCTCTTAATTGCCTGATTCAAAACTTTAGTGTTCAACGTCATTCGATTATGCTAAGTCAAGTCCAGCATTACCTTTAAGCCTTTTATCTCGTAAACAAATTAAGAATCCCTTTTTCTGCCATCAATGAAATTTATGAAACCTAATATAAAAATATACCTCAAAACTTGAAGTCACAAATTGTGGCCTCAAAATATTTAAGTATAGAATTGTTGTACTGTCTCATTTAAACCATAATTGCTTCTCATTATTGATGAACAGAACGGATAGTTTCATTACTAAAATGAAGAAAATTAGTGCTGTAAATAAGATAAAGAGTACATGAAACTGTAATCCCACCGACTGCCTTTATCTACTGAATTTCTGAGCTTCCAGATTTATTACTTTACTATTACAGAATAACTGTATATATAGCTGATTTGTGACTTTAGACATGTTTTATAAAGGTTCATTTAGCTTATTTTTGCTTAAAATAAATATAACATGAAACAGATAAAATTAAAATCCACATTTGCCATTTTTGCTTTAGGCTTAACCTTCTTATTTGCTTGCAACAGCGATCAAAAAACCGAAGCGACAGATGAAACAGCCACTACCGAAGAAGCAGCTGCTGACGACGCAATGGCTGCTGATGAAAACACGGTAGAAATTACTTTGAACGCGAGCGACGAAATGAAGTTCGACAAGAATGAAATTACCGTTTCTGCCGGTCAAACTGTGGTTTTAACGTTGCACCACACGGGTAAACTACCAGTAGCTGCAATGGGACATAACTTCGTACTTTTAACACAAGGTACCGATATGGCCACTTTTGCTACAGCCGCTATGACTGCGACAGATAACAACTACGTCCCAACTGACGAGGCGGGCGTAATTGCACACACTAAAATTCTTGGTGGCGGAGAAAGTGATACCATTACTTTTACAGCTCCAGAAAAAGGAACGTACGATTTTTTATGTTCTTTCCCAGGTCACTACGCTATTATGAAGGGTAAATTCATCGTTCAGTAAGTTTAAAAAACTCAATAGTTAAAGCGTCCCAGTCGGTTTGGAAAAGGTTAGCTTTTCTTTCCCTTCTGGGATTTTTTATTTCAAACGCATTCCGAGGACAATTTAAATTAGAAGGCTTATCTGCATTTAAAAAAAGATTCTTTCGCTACCGGACTAGGGAAACGTTAAGCAAATAAGAAGTACTTAAATTTCAAAACTAACAACAAAAAAAGACCCGAATTTAAAGGTCTCTTTTCTAAGATTTTACTTTTGCTCATTTACTGAAGCACTATCTCTCTAACGTCTCTTTTTTTTCGATCAAATAAGAGACAAACAATCCTAACCCACCAAATAAAGCTATCAATGCAAAATAGATAGGGACGTTTTTATCGGTATTAACTCCGTCAGTAACTTTAAAAATGGTCTGGTCAAGCACAAAAGCTAAGAACAAACCCAAGCCGGCTCCAATCAGCAACAAGCCCCACTTTAAATTTCTGTACGGCTGGGGTTGTGCCTTAACCGCACCAATATCCATCCCTTTTTCTATCATCGCCATACGCTCTTTGTTGGCCATATACCTCAATCCGAAAATTGCTGCAGAGGTGCAGATGAAAAATGTGATGGGTATTAAAATCTCTATACTGTTCATAATATTTAATTTTTAAAATTGTTTATTTTATGCTTGTTATGACGACTTCATTTTTAAACAGGTTACAGGCAAAAGCTTTTTTTTAATAACGTCAATATCATTAAAGGCGATTCTTTAAACAAACCAAGATTTTGCATCACGATAGCAATCGGGAAACGCCCATCAATCGTACTAACAATCGAACTCCGCCAATTAGGATTTGATGGTTATTAAAATGTTAAATTTATATTTATAAGAATTTTGTGTAACCTGTGTTTGCTATAGGTAGTCATAGCATTTGTAAATGCGAAATAAACGTACCGATATTGAATTGATAGATGATGTTTTATCTGGAGACCAAAGCGTTTATAGCGAGTTGGTTAAAATACATCAATCTTATGTTTTTAGTTTGGCCATGCGGTTTACCAGAAAAAGAGAAGATGCCGAAGAGGTAGCGCAAGATACGTTTGTGAAAGCATATCGCTCATTGGCTCAGTACAAAAAAGAAAGTAAATTTTCTACATGGTTATACACCATCACGTATCATACCGCCATGACACATTTGCGAAAGAAAAGGCCTACAACAAGTTCTTTGGATGATGATGAAAATTTGATTCAGC
>JBBSTQ010000521.1:0-2539 GCA_038235745.1 Sphingobacteriales bacterium | reverse complement strand
GAATTAAGAATTGAAAACTCTCCACCGTAGTTTTCTGTGCTGTATAAATTTTGGTTAATGCTTTTCATGTTTGTATGTTTTTTTATTAAATACAATACCATAAGCATACCAAAAACGATATAATAGCCTGATTATTTATAAATTAACATTTTAGTGAAGTCAGGTTTATATTGCTTCTCTCTTTTCAGCTCTAAATCGTAAATTTTTTGACCGAGATTTTTCAAGAAAGGATAGCACACCGCTTCATACTCATATTTGTTGTCGTTATATATTCGGTTTTCGTTTGATTGCACAACTGCTGTTAAAATAAATTCTACTTTGTTTTCGTAGTCAATCAAGTAAATGTTGTCTATTGCATAACCGTAAGCATCGCCCACTTTGTTAAAAATCCTGATGTTCGGATTTGGTGTTTTTTTTTCATCTGCACCGTAAAACAAAAACTTGCAGTAGGTTGGGTAGTAGTTAGGTTCGTTGTATTTGGGAGATGTACTTTCCGTAGGATATTTGCTCATGTAGGTGTACAAAAAATCGTAATCATTTGGCGTTAGATTAAAGCATTTTCTTTTGGGGAACGAAGACGGAAAAAACAATCGCTTCATCAACTCGTGTTGATCTGATAATTGGAAAACGTTTTTGCCTGTAAAATCAAACGGCTGGTTTACTAATTTTCCATTTCCATCGATATATCCTTCGCCTCTTTTAAGATTGTTCAACCTCAACGGATAGTCCCTAAAATCCCAAGCGCTAGGTTTCAAGTAAACCAATTGATCATCCTTATAAAAATTAAAAGCATTGGTATGTCTGGCACTTTCTTCATCATCGCCGACTGCTAGCCTACTGATGATTCGTGAATGATTAAAGCGATATTTCTTCAGTTTTTCATTAACAGTCTGGCGGTCTGTAAACTCATAAACACGGTTATAAGCGTCGTTATCGCTCACTAAAAGTATCTTCTTTATGTAATTTGCAATGGTAGCTTTTCCAGTTTCTGATGATCCATCATTAGTAACTTTGGTTTGCCCTTTATGGTTGGAATCAACTTTTAGAGTAGTATTTTTAGTTAAGTTATTGATGTTTACTTCGTTCAGTTTTTCTAACGCAAAAATTGCAACAGGTAGTTTTATGGTGCTTGCCGGGTAAAAATAGTAGTGATTATTGAGGTTGTAGCTGTAGGTTTTAAAATGTGCTTTATTGTTTTTATCACGGTTAATTTGCGTGTATAAAATTTGGATTTCGTTTTTTTTAGGATGATTTAGCACATCAGTAAATAAGGTTGGGTTTTGCTTCAAAATGTTTTTTAACGGATTTTTAGACTGAGCGAAGGAGAGACTAACCGCTGAAGTAAGCGCAAACAGGAAAATACCGAAAAGTGATTTCATATCCATCTAATTTAATAGCAAAGTGCGTTAAATCCAAAGAATTTAAATTTATTAAAAATATGAGTATAAAAACACTAATTTTGCGGGCGTTATGGTTTCCGACTTCGGTCGGGATTAAAAGGGAATAAGGTGTAAATCCTAAACTGTCCCGCAGCTGTAAGCTCTGTAAAGTTTTTCAATCTAATGGTCACTGTTCCGATAAATCGGAATGGGAAGGCCGAAAGAACTTGGAGTAAGTCAGAAGACCTGCCAAAACGATATAATTCATAGCTTTCGGGGATTGGAGCTTTTGAGTGTAGGTACTTCATAACGGTATTTCCATTTCAGCTATTTTCTCGCGGGCTTTATTTTGATTTGATGTCTTTAAAGTTTCGTCTATTTGCTTGTTTTTGTGTGCTCATTTTTGTTAACCAAACAACCTATGCGCAAAAGACAGATTCAGTTCAGCGAATTAAAGAAGTAAATGTAAAAGCCCATGTCGGCCATACTAGCCTAAGAGCTACGCAAAAAGTAGATACTGCCTCGTTTTTCAAAACAAGTTCATATAACGTAGCGGATGCTATTAGGAATTTTGCAGGCGTTATTGTTAAAGATTACGGTGGGATAGGAGGCTTAAAAACCGTTTCTGTCCGCAGTTTAGGCGCAAATCACACTGGTGTACAATATGACGGAATAAATATTGGCGATGCACAAAGCGGACAGATTGATTTAGGGAGATTGATGTTGGATAACGTGGAATCCATCTCTTTATACCAAGCCCAGCCAGATGATTTGTTAACCAATGCTCGCTCTTTTGCTTCTGCCAGTTTAATCGTTATAAAAACAAAACCACCTTCGTTTGATGCGGGAAGAACCAACAAATTGATGTTCAAATATACTGGCGGTTCTTTCGGACTAATAAACCCGGTAATTCAGTACGACCAAAAAATCAACAAAAATTGGTCGGTAAACATAAACTCTGCTTTGCAAAAAGCTACAGGAGATTATAAGTTTCAAGTGATAGGCGATGGCTCCGATACGCTTTCTACCAGACACAACGCTAAAATTGATGCGTTACAATTGGACGGGGGAATCACCGGAAAACTTGGCAATAACAGCAGTTTAAATGTGAGAATCAACTATTATGATTCACACAGAGGTTTGCCAGATGCAGTTATTTT
>JBBSTQ010000520.1:0-2539 GCA_038235745.1 Sphingobacteriales bacterium | reverse complement strand
GATAGCGTGTGACTCTAGAAAGCAGGCAATATTGATTGAAAATCACATTAAAAAGATGAAGTCGGTTAAATATTTCCAAAACTTGAAAGCGTATCCGGAGTTGGTTTTGAAGTTGAAAGATAGATACGCAGGATAATGATGTATCCCTGTCCCGATAGCTATCGGGACGAGTCCAGGCTTGGGAGCAAACAAAGCCTCACAATCCCGATATTTATCGTGATGTGGGGCTTTTTGTATTTAAAAAGCAACTATCATTTGTTAATATTGATTTACAAGTCCCTGTCCCGATAGCAATCTCGCAATGTTTCTAAGTTAAATAGACATCGTCATGTTGAACGATAGTGAAACATCTCACAAATAGGTGTTGCATGCTATGTGCAAGAAAGTCTTAAAATACCGTCAAATTTGAAATCATAATAATTTTTGCCCAAAAGAATAAGTTTCTATTTTTGAGTTGTAAAATTGCAATAAATATGATCTCAATTCTTGATTTTGAAAAACAACTAAAAGGGCAAAGTCTAAACAGAGGAAAAGACTATTTTGAAGCTAATGCGGTAACTGCGATTGAAGAAGTCCAAGCAGGAGTTTGGGTTGCCGAAGTTGAAGGAACGGCCGATTACGAGGTAAGCGTTAGTTTAACAAAAACCAACACGGTTAAAGACTGCTTTTGCGATTGCCCACACGACGCTGAATTTTGTAAGCATGTAATTGCTGTGCTTTATAGCATCAGAGACCAAAAAAATATAACGATTGAAGCGCCAAAGATAAAAAAAATGGGATTTAGCCAGTTGCTTAAAAAAGTAAACCAGCAGGAGTTAACAGACTTTGTTAAAAAACATGCTACAAAAGACAAAAACTTTAAGGTGGCTTTTGAAATGGCTTTTGCCGAGAAAGATGAAAATTTTGATTTGGTAAATGCTTACGACGGTATTTTGACTAAAGTTTTTAGAACACACACGCAACGTGGGTTTGTCCATTACCAAAATGCCAAGCCCTTGGCAAGGGAACTTACCAAAATTTTAAACGAGGTAAGAACGCTTTTAGCAGGTGGGAATTTACGTGATGCTTTTAATATCAATAAGTTAGTGCTGCGGGAAACCGTTTATTCTATGACGGATGCTGATGACTCTGCTGGTTATTTAGGTGGTGTGGTTGAAGAATCAATAGAGGTTTTAGAGCATATCTTTGAGCAATGTGCCATAGATTTAAAAGAAGAGATCTTCAATTTTATGGATACTCAGCTCCGGGATAAAATTTATTTTGAGAGTGGAGATGTCGGCAACCACTTGTTTGAAGTTTATTTTTCTGCCGCAATTGCACTATCAAAATCGGATTGTTTTTTTGCCTACGTAGATCAAAAAATAGCTTCCCTTACTGGCAGGTACGATGATTATTTAAGGTCATATTTGCAAAAACGCAAAATTGAGTTTTTAAAACAGACCGGCAGTACCAAAGAGGCGGAAAAGTTGGTGTTACAAAATTTAGATATTGTAGATGTTAGAGCGGCAGAGGTAGAAAAATTAATTAAGGCTAAAGCTTACGAAAAGGCGAAAGAAATGCTTGTTGAAGGTATAAAAGTTGCCGAAAAAAAAGGACATTCCGGGACGGTAGGGCAGTGGCAGCAACAACTTTTAAACATTGCTGTCGCAGAGGATGACACCGCAACTATCAGGAAATTTGCAAAACTTTTTGCTTTTGGACGTGTGTTTCAACCTCAGTTTTACAAGCAATGGAAAAACACCTACAATGCAGGGGAATGGGGTGCAGTAATTGAAGAGCATATTCTCAAGACTATAAAATCCGCAGAAGAAGAAGCTAAAAAGCATCGGTTTTTTCATAACGAAAACATCATCTTCTTGCGGTCTTTAGCACCAATTTATATAGCTGAAGGTTTTATAGACAGGCTATGGTTACAGATTAAAAAAGGATTTGATTTAGATACGCTTTTAAATTATCATGAACACATATTTACCGCTTATGCTGATGAGTTATTAGGTTTGTACCTTAGGGCGCTTGATAAAGAAGCTGAACGAGCAACCGATAGAAATGCCTATCACTCGGTTGTTTATCAGATGACAAAAATTGCTGGTAATAGTAAAAGTTACCGAGAAGCCATTCAGCAGAAAACAAAAATGTTTAAGCAATTGTATGCTAAGCGACCTGCGTTTTTAGAGGAGTTATCCGCGATTTAAAACACATGTTAATGCGCTTAAGATTTATATTTTTAGCAGACTATTACTTTACATCCAATGGCGATAAGTCGTTTTGGTTGATAAATCCATAGAACCGAGAAGTTGATTCACGATAACTTTTAGAAGAACTGTCTGCATCTAAACCTAAGTTCAGTTTTTTTGTGTCTTCTATTTGTTCTTGAATTAGTCTTTTGCTGTTTAGTATAGCTATTGTGTCTTTTTCGCGTCTCATTTGCTTTTGTTTTTCTAAAGATACAGCAAAATACAAACCAAAATAACTCAAATCAAATACTTCACATTTTCATAATACGCTGTTTAAGATTTCTGAACATAGTATTGATCATCCT
>JBBSTQ010000519.1:0-2545 GCA_038235745.1 Sphingobacteriales bacterium | reverse complement strand
CGGTTGGGCAGAGCAATCGCCAGAAATGTGGTGGAGCAATGTGCAACATGCCATTTTAAAATGTAATGCCAGCGGAAAATACGATCCTAAAAATATTGTCTCTATTGGAATCGCTTACCAAATGCATGGTTTGGTGCTGGTTGATAAAGCTGGAAATAGTTTGAGAAATAGCATTATTTGGTGCGATAGCAGAGCGGTTGAACTCGGCAATAAAGCTTTTGCAGATTTGGGCGAAGAGTTTTGTTTGTCTCATTACTTAAATTCTCCTGGAAATTTTACGGCGTCAAAATTAGCTTGGGTAAAGCAGAATGAACCTGAAATTTATGCTAAAATTGATAAAGTGATGCTTCCCGGCGATTTCATTGCGTTAAAGCTAACCGGCGAAAGCACTACTTCAGTTTCCGCACTTTCTGAAGGTGTGTTTTGGGATTTTAAAGCTAATGGTTTAGCAACAGATTTAATGGATTATTACGGCTTTTCTTCGGATTTAATCCCAAAAATAAAGCCCGTATTTTCTACCCACGGAACTTTAAGTAAAGAAATTTCAGAGACTTTAGGGTTAAAAACCGGCGTTTGGGTAAGCTACAAAGCCGGCGACCAGCCAAACAATGCACTGTCGCTAAATGTAACTGAGCCAGGAGAAGTAGCAGCAACGGCAGGTACATCTGGTGTGATTTATGGAGTTACCGATCAATTACTTTTTGATCAGCAATCTCGTGTAAATACTTTTGCTCACGTTAGCCACACCGAAAAAGAAAATCGATTAGGAGTTCTTTTGTGCATTAACGGAACAGGGAGTTTGAACCGTTGGATGAAAAATATAGCCGGCGATTTAGATTATAACACCATCAATAAGCTTTCGGCTACTGTTAAAGAAGGAAGCGATGGTTTATCGGTTTTACCTTTTGGCAACGGAGCAGAACGTATGCTGAATAATAAAATTGTTGGTGCATCTTTACAGAATATTGATTTAAATATTCACTCGCAAGCTCACGTTTTTAGAGCTGTGCAAGAGGGTATTGCTTTCGCTTTCCGCTATGGGTTCGACATACTTAAAGAAAACGGAATGCAGGCGTCGGTAATAAAGGCCGGCAAAGCAAACTTGTTTTTAAGTGATGTTTTCACCCAAAGTTTTGTAAATATTACCGGCGTACCTGTAGAACTTTACGATAATGATGGCAGCCATGGCGCTGCCGTTGGAGCAGGAATAGGGGCAGGGATTTTCGCATCTGCAAATGAGGCTTTTGCAAACAGTAAAGCACTGAAACTAATTGAACCGAAAGCGAATAATTTGGAAGAAGCTTACCAGAAATGGACTGCTCTTTTAAAGAAACAAATGTGATAAGGTTGAAGGTGTAAGGTTTAGGGCGTGAGGACAAAGGTTAAGCTCATTTCATTTTTAAGAGGAGCGTTAACGTCCCGATAGCTATCGGGAGAAGCGACATCCTTTTTTTTGTCCTTCGACTCCGCTCAGGATGATAAAAAAAGATATAGCATAAAGCCCCAAAGGGTCACTGTGTGACGTGTTATCCCGATAGCTATCGGGACGCCTAAAAAAAACTAGAACTTAATTCTCCTAAATTTCGGAGATTATAAAACAATAGAATTAGATTATAAAAAAAATAAATATGGCAACAGAATTTTTTAAAGGAATTGGACAAATTAAGTTTGAAGGGTTAGAAAGTGATAATCCGCTAGCTTTTAGATGGTATGATGCGGAACGCGTTATCGCCGGCAAAACTATGAAAGAGCATTTACGTTTTGCGGGTGCTTATTGGCATTCTTTCAACGGAAACGGTGCAGATCCTTTCGGTGGACCAACGCATGTTTTCCCTTGGGATGCTAAAAGCGATGTGGTTGAAAGAGCAAAAGACAAAATGGATGCTGCTTTTGAGTTTTTAACAAAAATGAACTTGCCTTACTACTGTTTCCATGATGTGGATGTGGTTGATTATGGCGATGATATTGCTGAAAACGAAAGAAGATTGCAAACGCTTACAGCCTATGCGAAACAAAAGCAAGCAGATAGCGGCATTAAATTGTTATGGGGAACTGCAAACTTGTTTTCTCACAGTCGTTATATGAATGGTGCTTCTACCAACCCAGATTTTCATGTATTGGCTCATGGTGGTGCACAAGTTAAGGCCGCTTTGGACGCTACTATTGAATTAGGTGGCGAAAATTACACTTTTTGGGGCGGTAGAGAAGGTTACATGACTTTGTTAAACACCGACATGAAACGTGAGCAAGAGCATTTTGCGAAATTTTTACATGTTGCTAAAGATTACGCTCGTAAAAACGGTTTCAAAGGAACTTTCTTTATCGAACCAAAACCTTGTGAGCCATCAAAACACCAGTATGATTACGATTCTGCAACGGTTTTAGGTTTCCTGAATCAATATGATTTAGCAGCTGATTTTAAATTGAATTTAGAAGTTAACCACGCTACTTTAGCTGGCCATACTTTTACACATGAATTGCAAGTTGCTGTTGATGCTGGAATGCTTGGTTCTATCGATGCAAACCGTGGAGATTACCAAAATGG
>JBBSTQ010000518.1:0-2546 GCA_038235745.1 Sphingobacteriales bacterium | reverse complement strand
GCTGTTGATTTTGGCGATAAAACCAGAACCATTACCATTAATGCAAAAGAAGGCAAAAATGCCGCTCAACTTATATACTGGATAAAAAAATAAAAAAACATGCTGAAGAAAATATTTGCATTATGCCTTTGCTTTACCATAGCTTGTGCAAGTTTAAAAGCACAGGAAAGAATCAAAAAAAACATCAATACCAACTGGGATTTCTATAAAGGAGATATTGATGGTTTCCCGAAAACTAAAATCAAGATAGATTGGAAAAAAGTAAACATTCCACACACTTGGAACGTGGTGGATGTTGAGGATGACGAACCCGGCTACTACCGAGGTATAGGCCTATATCAAAAAGAAGTAAACATTCCAGCATCTTGGAAAAACAAAGACGTATATATTTATTTTGAAGGTGCATCACAAGTTGCCGAAGTATTCATCAATGGTAAATCTGTAGGTAGCCATATCGGCGGTTACAACTTTTTCAGTTTCCCGATAACGGATGCTGTTAATTTTGATCAGCAGAACACCATCAGCGTTAAAGTCAACAACGAACATAACGAAGACATCCCTCCCCATTCAGCCGATTTTACTTTTTACGGCGGTATTTACAGAGATGTTTATTTAGTTGCAGCGAATAAAGTCCATTTCGATTTGGATAACAATGCTTCTAAAGGAGTTTTTATTTCCACTCCGAAAGTGAGTAAAGAACAAGCTTCTGTTCTGATCAAAGGTGTAGTTAGCAATACGGAAAGCGCTAATAAATCTTTGATAGTTTTTACTCAGATTTTAGATGCCAATGGAAAAACTGTTGCCACAAAGCAAGACAAAATCAACACTAGCGCAAAAAGCAACCAAACTTTTGAACAAACCTTTGCATCGATAAAAAACCCAAACCTCTGGTCTCCAGATGCACCCTATTTATATCGAATAATATCGCAAATCAAAGATGCCAAAACAGGCGTCATACTTGATGAAATTACCAACCCGTTAGGTTTTAGGTGGTTCAATTTTGATGCTGATAAAGGTTTCTTCTTGAACGGAGAACACGTAAAACTCATCGGAACAAATCGTCATCAAGATTTTAAGGACATGGGCAACGCACTCCCAGACGCATTGCATGTGAGAGACGTGAATTTGCTAAAAGAAATGGGCGGCAACTTTTTGAGAATTGCGCATTACCCACAAGACCCAGAAATTTTAGAAGCCTGCGATCGTTTAGGAATTTTAACAACTGTAGAAATCCCAATCGTTAACACAATTACAGAGACGAAAGCTTTTGCCGACAATTCTAAAATGATGATGGTGGAAATGATTCGTCAGAATTACAATCATCCAAGCTTAATTATCTGGACTTATATGAACGAGGTTTTACTAAGACCAAGGTTTGAAAAGGGAAGCGAAAGGCAAGAAACGTATTTAAAATCCATCGCAAAACTGGCTCAAGAAATTGAAGACCTTACCCGCACAGAAGATCCCTATCGCTACACCATGATCCCGAATCACGGAAATTTTGATTTATACAATAGAGTTGGCTTAACGCAAATTCCAATGATTGTGGGTTGGAATCTTTATCAGGGTTGGTACAGCGAAAAACCCGAAGATTTTGAAGGCTATTTGGACAAGCACCGCAAAGAATTGCCTACAAAACCCGTAATTATTACAGAATACGGTGCCGATGTTGATCCACGCATCAATAACCCAAACCCAGTAAGGTTTGATAAATCGCAAGAATATTCAAACCATTTCCATCAAGTTTATTTGAGGGCAATGTTTGACCGTCCTTTTGTGGCCGGTAGTGCAATCTGGAACTTGGCCGACTTTAATTCTGAAAGACGTAGCGATACAGACCCGCATACCAACAATAAAGGCATTTTGACAACCGATAGGCAACCAAAAGATCAATATTACTTTTATCAGTCACATCTGTTAAAAACGCCTTTTATAAAAGTAGGTTCACAGCTTCGTAACTTAAGAAGTGGCATTTCCGATAGCGCAACTGAATTAGTTCAAAACGAAATAGTGGAGGTTTACAGCAACCAGCCATCCGTAAGTTTAAAAGTAAACGGTAAAATTTTAGGTACTGTAAAAACAGATTTCAACATTGCTAAATTTAATGTACCGTTTAAAGATGGCATCAACCAGTTAGAAGCCGTTACTTTAGTTAACAGCAAAGAGGTAATTGATTTTGTAGAGATTAAATATATAATTATACCGCAAAACTTAAAGTCTGATTTAAAAACTTTTACAGAATTAAATGTAAGCTTGGGCGATCCACGGTTCTACACGGACAAAACTTTGCAACAGGTTTGGCTGCCAGAGCAAGCATACAAAGCAGGAAGCTGGGGTTACATTGGTGGCGATGTATTTAAGATGAAGAAAAGCGGTCGCCAAAGTTTTGGAACAGATAAAAACATTTTAGGAACAGATTACGATGCAATTTACGCTACCCTACGAGAGGACATAAAGCAGTTTAAATTAGATGTTCCTGATGGTAACTATGAGCTTACCTTACATTTTGCTGAACTTTTATCAGATAAAGAAAAAGAAGCTTTAGT
>JBBSTQ010000517.1:0-2568 GCA_038235745.1 Sphingobacteriales bacterium | reverse complement strand
TTCCAACGGAGGCAAAACCATCAATTTATAACTCATACCGCCGGGCAACATTAAGGTGTTGTTTTCTACCTTGGATTTTAAAATTACCTCTGCATTGATATAATCGTAAGAATAACCTTTTGGAATTTCTGGGTTTCTACCGCCTGATAACTTTGGTGCATCTTCGCCAATGAAATAACAAACGTCGTTAACGGGTTTGCCTTGTTGCAACATAAACATGCATCTGCGTTGATAATCAATCCAAGTTTTAGACTGATCGAACCAAGTGTTTTTTCTGTTGAATTCGGTGCCAAACCAAGCGTTCATTCCTGGGTTTTTGTCTTCATAAGGTTGGTGGATGTAAACATGCAACAATACATGGTTTATACCTTCCGTAAACGACCAATCGCCACGTTTCTTTAAGTAGCCAGGATAGCGCTCAAAAGGCTTTCCGCCTGCTGTGTAGCTTTCGGCAAAAACTCTATTTTTGCCGTAGATATGTGCTGCAGAAGAAGCGGCTCTACACTCAACATCGCCCAAAGTTCCTTCAACCCAAAACTCGCCAGCAATATCGTTGGTTTGACCACCGTAGGTTAAAAATTCGGATGGAAAGCCCCAGTGTCCATAATTTTCTAACCAAAGTTTTAAACCATTTTCTTCACTCAACTTTTTAAGTCCACCGGCATATTCATACGCTACACGATCAGCTACTAAACGCCTTAAATCCCATAAAAAACGGTTAGATTCCTCGGCACTGTTTACAATGTTTCCAGACAAAACGGGCAACCACATCAATGGATCGTAACCGTACTTCGCTTCAAAAGCTTCTGCCATTCCTTCTGTCCAATTTTGAGGGCCGACTTCGTAACTATCAATCACTACATGCTTAAAAGCTTTCCTGTTTTCTGCGGGGATCTCCTTTAACAATTTTCCAATGTAAGAATCAAAGTGGTTTTTCAGGTATTTGGCATTGATTTTATCTACCTCGTAACCGGTAGCTTCTGGCGATGCCGGAGCGTTTTTAGCACCGGTTGGGCTTAAAATAATTCTTTTAATTGCCCAACTACCAACAGGCGCATTCCAGTTCAGTACCTTATCAGCGGATAACAATTTGCTCAAGTTCACAACTTTTTTCGGATCGATAAACATATCTGCTTCACCATTTACCACCTGTGGTTTCCACAAATACTCGTTCCAAGAAAGGTCTGGCGTTTGTAGCATCTTAGCCATCTGCTTTTCGGCAAAGTTTTCTATTTTAGGATAGTTTGAAATCACTATTTCTTTAAGTCCACCAATCGAAACCTGACGATCTGGATTTTTTAAATTCGAAAGTATTAGTTTGTATTTCTTTGAGGTAAATTCTGGCAAAGCAAATGAAACTGGCGCAAAAGCATCTGGCCCAACAGAAATCATATCATTACTTCTATCCAGCACAAACTTTTTAACGGTTTGGTAACTTCCGTTAACGTATGCTTGTAATTCTACATCTGCTGAAAACATTATTGTATCTGGATAAATCACAATGCTACGACCAGTAAAATCTTTGATAGTTTCCAACTCAATACTTAAACCTTTGTTTTTAACTTCTTCAGAAAACTGTATAGAAGTATTGAAATCGCCATCTATTAAATTTGAGGCGTTCGCTAAAGCACTAGAGAGTCGTACTTTGGGCTTCAAATCAGAAATCTTTATTTCCGGATTTTTGGAAATTGGGTAGGCAATTATAGCCATTTCCTGACTTTCACTATCAAGTGCTGGTAACTGTAAACTAATTTTTTTGCCTCCTACAACTTTCATTTCTGAGGTTCGTAAATAGCGCATCGCCTGGTTTGCAGGAACCCAAGGCCCGCCAGATTGGCTCCAACCGGGCGTGTTAAAAACTCCAATATTTACGCCTAATCTTTGCCCTTCGGTTATGGCAAATTTGGTTAAAGTCCACCACTCATCGCTTAGCACTTTAACAGTTCCGTAAGGCACTGTTTCTAAACCAATGTTCCCGATAAAAGCTTCGCCAATGCCCACTCTAGCCATAGCTTCTAAATCTTTCGTAATCCCTTCTTTAGAGATATTATCACTTACCCAATACCAATACACATAGGGTTTGATAGAATCTGGAGGCGTGATAAAACCAGTGGTTAAATTCTCATTTATCTTTGAAGACACCTCTGTATTTTTTGTTTGCGAGACAATTTTACAAGTGGTAAAAACAATACTTGCGCAAAAACACAGGAGCGCTATATTTACACGGTTTGACATAATTATTCAGCTAAAATTTTTGTGGATTTAATTTGGTAATTGGGTTATAATCCTGCTTTCTCTTTGTCCATTTGTACGAGCAACATATCGTAAAAATGGATTGCAGTATTTAAACGTTCTATAATTCCTTCATCTAAAGGATTTTTTTGTAATTCTTCATTTTTCAAACGATTGATATCGTCAACCTGCTTTTTGATAATTGCAGGTCCTTTGGCTACATCGTAAGTTGGTTTTCCGTCAACAACAATATAAATTGGTGTTGTGTGCGCAACTGCTCCGTTTTTACAATTTACAATTGCAGCAACCCACTGACTGCGTGTAAGTTTATGATTT